>JADFRV010000150.1 GCA_022561095.1 Chloroflexota bacterium
GGATGCGTTCGCTACCGCTCGACCTGAGCCCTGGCGTAGGGATCGCCCGGCGGCATGATCCGTCTCCTCGCCCTGCTGGGGATCCTGGGCATCTCCTTCTCGGCGATCTTCGTGAAGGAGGCCGATGTGTCTCCCTCCACCGCCGCCTTTTTCCGCAACGCCTACGCGGCGCCGGTCCTGTTTCTGGTCTGGATGTCGATCCGGGGCGGCGACGACCGCCCGGCCGCGCTGCGGCTGATGGCGGTGGCGAGCGGGGTGTTCCTGGCGCTGGACCTCACCGTCTGGCACCGCTCCATCGACCTGATCGGCGCCGGGCTGGCGACGGTCCTTGCCAACACGCAGGTGGTGTTTGTCGGCTTGATCGCCTGGGTGGTGCTGCGAGAGCGCCCCACCAGGCTGGCGTTCCTCACGATCCCGGTCGTCTTCGCCGGCGTGGTCCTGATCTCCGGCCTGGGGCGCGCCGACGCCTTCGGGGACGATCCGCTGGCCGGGGTGGCGTTCGGTGTGCTTGCCGGGGCCGCTTATTCGGGCTTTCTGCTGATCTTTCGGGCGTCTAACCGCGAGCTCGCCCCCGTGGCGGGGCCGCTCCTGGACGCCACGGTGGGCGCGGCGGTAGGGTCGCTCCTGGCGAGTGCGGCCGATCCGGATTTCAGCTTCGCCTTCTCCTGGCCGGAGCACGGATGGCTGCTGGCGCTGGCGCTGGTGGCGCAGGTGGTCGGGTGGTTGCTTATCGCTGCGGCGCTGCCGCGTGTGCCGGCGCTGGAGACCTCGGTGTTGCTGCTGCTACAGCCGATGCTTACCGTGCTGTGGGGGCTGTTGCTGTTCAGCGAGTACCTTTCGGGGTTGCAGTGGGCGGGCGTGGTGCTGGTGCTGGGGGGAGTGGGCGTGCTGACGCTGCGGGGCAGTGTGGAGCGGCCGTCGACGGCGCCGGCGGAGCCGTAGCACGCGAATCGACCAACCTGGAGGTGGGGTAGCAGAGGCCGCCGCTGACAGAGGCAGGTCGGTCGCAGTAAGATAGACGGCGTCGCCCCATAGCGATTCAGAAGGAGGAAACTCTTGGGTAAGCTTCAGGACAAAGTAGCCATCGTGACCGGCGCCAGCTCCGGTATCGGACTGGCGATCGCCAAGGCGCTGGGCCGCGAGGGCGCCGCCGTCGTCCTCGCCGGGCGCACGCAGGGCCCGATGGAGGAGGCGGCGAACGAGATATCGTCCAACTCCGGTCGCGCCGCCGTGCACAAGGTGGACGTGCGGGACGAGCAGCAGATGCGGAAGCTGGTGGACGATGCGGTGAACGAGTTCGGCAAGCTGGACGTTATGGTGAACAACGCCGGCGTCAACCCGTTCGACAACGTGCTGGAGGGGGACGTGCAGAAGTGGCGGGAGACGCTGGAGACGAACGTGATCGGCCTGGCTTTGGGCTGCCGCGAGGCGTACCGAGTGATGCAGGGGAAGGGCGGCCACATCGTGAACATCACCAGCGTCGCCGCCCGCTACGCGGAGCCGGATGGCCCGATGTACGCTGCGTCCAAGCATGCCGCAGGAGCCCTGACGGAGTCGCTGCGCGTGGCGCTCCTCGGCAAGAACATCCGCATCACGGCCGTGATGCCGGGGGCCGTGGCCACCAGCATCGTGCGGAACATGCCTGAGGAGCAGCTTTTCGCCATCGGCCGCATGTTCGGGGTCGATCCGGAGCAGGCGGGGCTTAAGCCGGGGGAGCAGCTGCCGCAGGAGATCCTGGACCGGGTGGCGACGGCGGCCAAGAACATGGTCTTGAGGCCTGAGGACGTGGCGGAGGCGGTGCTGTACGCGGTGTCGCAGCCGGAGACGGTGCACCTGAACGAGATCATGGTGCGGCCGGCGCAGCCGCTGCAGATGCCGGGGATGAACCTGCCGGCCTGACGCACGGTCGCTAGGACATGTCCTCGATCACTGTCAGACAGGCCGCTGCCGGTGATTTCGACGCCCTGCTGCGGCTGCTGGACCAGATGGACGAGAGCATGTATCGTGGCCGCGCCGTCGCTGACGAGGGCGACCTGCGGGCGCTGTACGAGGCGATCGTGGCCGACCCCGACCAGCGTCTATTCCTGGCCGAGGACGGCGGTCGGCTCGTCGGTTCGGCGCACCTGATGGTGCTGCGACACTTCGATCGCAGCCTGTCGCGCTCGGCGGTGGTGGAGGGTGTGATCGTGGCGCGCGATCAGCGGCGTGGGGGCGTGGGCGCGGCGCTGATGCGGGCGGCGGCGGAGGCGGCGCGGGCGGCGGGGTGCTACAAGCTGGACCTAACGTCCAATATGGCGCGGAGGGGGGCGCACCGCTTCTACAGCCGTCTGGGCTGGAAGCGCAGCCACTACGGGTATTCGCTGGAGCTGTAGGAGGCTGTTGCCGGCCGCCAGCAGGCCCAAAGCCTGCCTGCCGGTAGGCAGGGCCTGCGCTACAGGGTTTGCAGGTAGCCGTGGATCGCCTCGGCGGCGCGGCGGCCGTCGGCGAGGGCGGTGACTACGAGGTCGGCGCCGTTGACGTTGTCGCCGCCGGCGAACACGCCTTTGCGGCTGGTGCTGAAGTCCTCCTGGATGCGGATCAGGTGGCTGCGCTTGTCCGTGTGGAGGCCGGGGGTGGTCTCCTCCATCAGCTCATCGGCGTTGTAGCCGATAGCCAGCACGACGGTATCGGCGGGGACGGCGAACTCGGAGCCGGGGACGGGCTCGGGGCGACGGCGACCGGTATCGTCGGGCTCGCCGAGGCGCATGCGGACGCACTCGGCGGCGGTGACGCGGCCGTTGTCGCCGAGGAAGCGGGTGGGCACGGTGAGGTACTGGAACTGGACGCCCTCCTCGCGGGCGTGGCGGCGCTCCTCCTCGCGGCCCTTCTGCTCGTGCTCCGTGCGACGGTACATGCAGGTTACGCTCTCCGCGCCCAGGCGGACGGCGGTGCGAACGCAGTCCATGGAGGTATCGCCGCCGCCGACGACGAGGACGTGCTTGCCGATGGGCAGCGGCTCTCGCATGTCCTGCGGGAGCTGGTGGGGCTGGAGGTTGCCGCGAACGAGGAACTCGGTGGCCTGATAGACCTCGCCCAGCTCCTCGCCGGGGATGCGCATCTGGCCGCCGACGCCGGCGCCGGTGCCGATGAAGACGGCGTGGTAGCCATCGCGGAACAGGTCGTCGATGGTCACGTCGCCGCCGATGCGGGTGTTGCAGACGAACTCGATACCCAGGTTGCGGAGGAAGGCGAGCTTCTCGTCCAGGATCTCCTTGCGCATCTTGAAGTTGGGGATGCCGTAGAGGAGGACGCCGCCGGGCTCCGGCCAGGCCTCGAACACGGTGCAGGAGTGTCCTTCCTTGGCCAGGTCCTCGGCAACGGCGAGGCTGGCGGGTCCGGAGCCGACGATGGCGACCTTCTTGTCGCTGGGCGGCGCCAGCTCCGGCATCGGGAAGCCTTCGGTGCGGCGCTGCTGGTCCGAGACGAACGATTCCAGCTTGCCGATGGCAACCGGCGCCTGGCGGCCCATGTCGGCGGTGCGGATGGCGAAGCCAACGACGCAGGCGCCCTCGCAGAGGGATTCCTGGGGGCAGAGGCGGCCGCACATCTCGGGGAGGGTGGATGTCTCGCGGAAGACGTTGGCGGCGGCGTTGAGATCGCCCTCTTCCAGGAGGAGGAGGGCGCGGGGGATGTCGTTTTCGACGGGGCAGGCCTCCTGGCAGGGGGCGGTGGGGCAGTGGATGCAGCGCTCGGCCTCGATTACGGCGGTATCGAGCTCGTAGCCCAGGAACGCCTCGTCCCAGTTCTTGACTCGCTGGGCGGGGTCCTGCTTGGGCGCGGGCTGTAGGGCTATCTCCAGTCGGCGGTGGTTATCACAAGGCATAGGGCGGCTGGCCTCCGGTGAGCGTCCGGAAGTTGTGTGGGCACTAGTTTATCAGATAGGGCGCTTTTTGCAAGTTGAAGGTTCCTAAACTCCTGACGCTTGCGCCGCGCAGCAAGAAGGGGGACAGCCGTAGCCGTCCCCCTTCGGCTCTCGAAACGCTAGGCTAGCGGACGCGCCTTCTCTGGTAGGCGAACCAGGCGCTGCCGCTGCCGATGAGGGCGATGGCGCCGGCGATGGCGGCCAGCCAGGGCAGGGCGCCGGAGCTGCCGTCAGAGGGCGTACCACCGGTGGTCGGGAGCTGCACAGCGGCCGCCACGGTCGGCGTGGGTGCGGGGGTGGCGGTCGCCGCCAAGACCGTCGGCGACGGTGTGGGCGTGGGCAGTTCCCACGTCTTCTGGACCAACGTTGATTCCGTGGTTTCTCTCGTCGTGACGAAACTGGCTGAGATGGTGTCGGTGCCAACGCCGCCGTCTCCCGTGTAGGTGAAGCTGACCTGACCGTTGGCGTCCGTCGTGCAATCAGCGTTAGAGCTGCATATGCCACTTGCCCCCGCATTGGGACCGGAAGTCACAGCGAACGTAATCGTTACGCCAACTGCCAGAACGGGCGGCTCACCGTCCAGCGCCGTGGCGGTCACGGTGTGGGTGGTGCCGACGATGTTCGTGGCTGCCGAAGGCGTCAAGTCGATGCTTCCCGGCAGCTTGACATTGGCGCCGCCGATGATGATGTTCCTTTGTTGACCGTCGTCGGCAAGGATCTGCAAGTCGCCGAGATCGCCTGTAAAGTTGCTGTGACACGGGCCTGATGTGATATCAGCGTTTGTGAGGCCCGGAAACGCCGCCTGGCCCGCCACCGTGAGGGTCAATGTGTCTTCGTCGCAGCCATCGACGTTTGATGCTCCGGGCAGGAGTGCGGAAAGCCAGCCGTAGGCGGTGTCACCAGATCCGTGAGACATGAGGCCGCCGCCCGAGTTGACGAAGTTAGCAATACTCGTAGCGTTGTTGGTCAGGGCCGTGCCTTCGTCGGATTCGAGATCATTGCCCGCGCCTGTGCCAGCGGTCACGATGATGGCAGGGTTGATAGCGCCACTAGCCAGGTCCGTGAAGAACTGGTTGATGGCCGTTGCCCCATCGTGAAAGGTCACTCCGAGCCCCGCCTGAGGTGCGGCAAAGTGGTAGGCAGCGCCTGCGTCATCGTCGGTGGCTGTGGAATCGGCCGAACCCAACACCGCCACACTGCTATCGTTACCAGGCCGGAGTACGTTAGGGCTGATGTTCTCCAGTGCCTTCCTAATGTAGAGCCAGCCGTCTTCCAGCGTGCCGCCACTTATTGACCCATGGTCAGTCAGATCGTCACCCCCAAGGATGACCGGCCCGCCCGCCGCGGCGCCCGCCGGCCTGGCTAGGCCGCCGGCAAACAGAAGGGCGACAAGGACCACGGCCAGCGCCATCAGAAGCCCCAGCCCGACAAGCGTATTTAGTCTTAGAAAGCGAGACATAGGTACCCTCCCTGATAGGTTGAACATACGTTGTTTGAGACGGAACAAGTCCCATTAATACAGTTCGGGGAATGTTCTGTCAAGTAAGCGCGTCCCTAGCCCGCCGGCAGCCTTATCATAGGTGCCCTCCCATTAAGTTGAACATACGTTGTTTGAGACAGTATGCGCTTATATAAGGCTGCCACGAGACGACCGACGGATACACGCTAGAACTAAGTAGGTTACTA
>JADFRV010000018.1 GCA_022561095.1 Chloroflexota bacterium
GCCCTCACTTGGCTCAAACAGGTTCCGCGTTGGCTAGGGTCGGCGGTCTTCTACGTACCGTGCTGCCAATCACAAGGCCGGCTGTAATGAGCACCAGGTTCTTAATCACGAACTCGCCGGTTATCGTTAGCAGCAGTGGGTTGCTGGATTGAAACGAAAGCCCGGGATGGATGACCAAGACGAGGAATGTTCCCGCCATCTGCGCCCAGAACAGCAGAAGTGTTAGGCGAAGTGCGACTGGCAGCAGCAGGCCCAGCCCTACCGCTATCTCCCACACGCCCAAGAACCGCACGAAGAATCCGGATGGGAGCCAGTACACTGTGTCGGCAACCAGGTCGGCCACCGGGCTTCGATCTACCAGTTTCAGCGCCCCAAACCAGATAAACACCATCCCCACTGCCAGTCGCAAGAGGGTAATGCCATGAGCGCGCATGAACCCTGCCACCAGGGAGTCCAGCCGTTCCCATCCCCGCCGTGCCCTCGGGGGCAGCAGCCCTTCGAATAGTCGCTCCAAGTCGAGGCGATCCCCATTTCTGATTGCCATTTCGCGCCACCTCCACGGCTATGATACCGCTACTGCATCACGCGGCCGCCGTCGATGTTGATCGCCTGGCCGTGGACGTAGGAGGCGTCCGGCCCGCAGAGGAAGGCGACCAGCTCCCCGATCTCCTCCGGCTGCCCCTCGCGGCCCAGGGGGATGGTGCGCATGACGGCGTCGCGGATGGGGCCCTGGGTCACGTCCTGCATGCGGTACGTCCCCACCAGGCCGGGGCAGACGCAGTTCACGTTGATGCCGTGGGGCGCGAGCTCCCGCGCCAGCACCCGCGTGAACAGGATGATCCCCGCCTTGGTAGTGCCGTAGGCGGCGAAGGTGGGGATCCCTTCGCGGCCGGCGATCGAGGAGATGTTGACGATGCGCCCGCCCTCGCCCTGCTCGATCAGCACCTGGGCGACCGCCTTGGTGACGAGGAACGTCCCCGTCAGGTTCACCTCGATCACCTTGCGCCACTCCGCCTCCTCAAGCTGCACTACGGGCACGCGGTCGTTGCCGCGGGCGGCGGCGGCGTTATTCACCAGGATGTCGATGCGGCCCAGCTCGCGGCGGGTCTCGTCCACCAGGCGCTGCACCTGGTCCGCCTGGGTGATGTCGACGACGATGGGCAGGGCTTTGCGGCCCAGCGCCCGGATCTCGTCGGCGACCGAGTCGATGTCCCGCCAGCCCATCGCCTTCTCGTCATCGGGGTAGGTCTCCGGCGGGCGGCCGGAGCCGGTGACGGCGACGTCGGCGCCCTGGCGGGCCAACGCCAGGGCGATGTGGCGGCCGATGCCGTTGTGGCGTCCGGCGCCGGTGACGATGGCGATCTTGCCTTCGAGGGGCGGCATAGCGCCCGTAGTATAGCGTTAACGCAAGGGTGAACCAACCTGCGTTATCATACAAACGGTCTGCCAGGTTGGGAGGAGAGCTTGGCGCGTCCTCAGCTTCAGCTTCTCGGCACCGGCGATGCGTTCGGGAGCGGCGGACGCTTCCAGACGTGCCTCCTGCTGCGAGGCTCGGGCGGGGCATTGCTCATCGACTGCGGCGCTTCGTCGCTGATCGCCATGAAGCGGGCCGGCGTCGACCCTTCGGAGATCGCCTCGGTGCTCCTGACCCATCTGCACGGGGACCACTTCGGCGGGCTGCCGTTCCTAATCCTCGACGGTCAGTTCAGCGGCAGGGAGCGTCCTCTGGTGATCGCCGGCCCGCCGGGCGTGCGGGAGAGGACCGAGGCGGCGATGGAGGCGCTGTTCCCCGGCTCCGCAGGCGTGACGCGCCGCTTCGCTATCGACTTCATGGAGCTGCAGGATCGCGAGGCCGCCGCGGTTGGGCCGGTCGGCGTGACGGCGTTCGCCGTCGAGCACGCCAGCGGGGCGCCGTCCTACGCCCTGCGGGTCGAGTACGACGGTAAGGTGGTCGCGTATTCCGGCGACACTGAGTGGACCGAGAGCCTCGTAGACGCGGCGAGCGGCGTCGACGTTTTCGTGTGCGAGGCGTACTTCTTCGAGAAGAATATCAAGTACCACTTGGACTACCGGACGCTGCGGGCGAATCGCCGGCGACTGGACTGCGGCAGGCTGATCCTGGTGCACATGAGCCAGGAGATGCTAAGCCACGTGGATGAGATCGACATCGAGGTGGCGGAGGACGGCCAGATCATCGCTCTGTAGCGTTGACGTTCACGCGAACTGCCGCCGAGCTGCTATAATCGCCACGTATGGAATCCTGGTCCGTAGGCTTCGACGGCGACTCCGACGTGGAGCGCCACGCTGGCGTTGAGGCGAAGCAGCCCGCCGGCGGGGCACAGCCGCCCCTGCGCCTGCGCGTCGTCTCCGATTACATCTGACCATGGTGCTTCATCGGCCTGGTGCGGGCCGAGCGGCTGTTCGGTGAGTTCGACGTTGAGTTCGACGCCTGGGCCTACAACCTGCGGCCCGGCATCCCTCCCGAGGGGCTGCCCCGGGACGAGGTCTATCGGGGCCGTCGCTACCCGTCCGGCTACCTTGACAGGCTGCGCGAGACGGCCAGGGAGTCCGGCATCGAGATGATCGCGCCGCCGGTCGTGGCCAACACGTTCAAGGCGCACGAGGCGACGGAGTACGCCAAGGAAGGCGGCCGCCTGCTGCGGTTCCATCGCGCCGTGTTCGCCGCCTACTGGGAGAAGGGCGAGAACATCGGCGATGAGGACGTCCTTTGTCGCCTGGCTGGCGAGTGCGGCCTGGACGGCGACGGGCTGCGGGCGGCGCTGGCCGATGGCCGCTACGCCCAGCGGGTGGAGGAGCAGATGGTGTGGGCGGGCGCCGCCGGGCTGAGCGGCGTACCCACGTTCGTCTTCAACGAGAAGTTCGCCCTTGTTGGGGCCCAGGACTATGAGGTGTTCGCGGATGTCGCCCGCCGTGTTCAGAGCGGGGAGCTGAAGGCGGAAGGATGAGATAGGAGGAGCGATGCAGTTCAGGTTTACTGCTGACGAGGAGGCGTTCCGAACCGAGGTACGCGAGTTCTTGAAGGCGGAGCTGACGCCCGGCTGGCAGGACGAGTTCGCTAACGATACGGAGTTCCTGGCCGAACAGCAGTCCCAGTTCGCCCGCCAGTTCAACAAAAAGCTGGCGCAACGTCGCTGGCTCACGCTGCCCTGGCCGGAGGAGTACGGTGGCCTCAAGGCCTCCATCATGCAGCAGATGGTCTACAACGAGGAGATGGCGTACCAGGGCGCGCCCACCGGCCTGAACATGGGCGTGGCCTGGGTGGGGCCCAGCCTTATGATCTACGGCAGCGAGGAGCAGAAGAAGCGTTTCCTCCCCGCCATCGCCAACCACGACGAGATCTGGTGCACGCTGTATTCGGAGCCCGAAGCCGGCTCCGATCTCGCCTCTCTGCAGACGCGGGCGGTCAAGGACGGCGATGAGTGGGTGATCAACGGCCAGAAGATATGGACCAGCGGCGCCCATCGCTCGGATTGGGGCTGGCTGGCGGCCCGCACGGACCCCGAGGCGCCCAAGCACAAGGGCATCAGCATGTTCATCCTGCCCATGGACACCCCCGGCATCAGCGTGCGGCCGCTGATCAATATGGCCGGCATGCACGGCTTCAACGAAGTGTTCTTTGAGGACGTGCGCATCCCCGCCAGCTACATCGTGGGGCAGGAGAACAACGGCTGGTATCAGCTAGCCGTAGCGCTGGACTTCGAGCGGTCGTCGGTGGCGGGAGTGGCGCGGGCGCGCCGCTGGTGGGAGGACCTGGTGAGCTTCTCCAAGGAGCACCGCTCGTTAGTGGGGGCGCGGCCGGAGGTGCGTCACCGGTTGGCGGAGATCGGCGTGGAGCTGGAGGCCGGGCAGAACCTCTGCTACCGCGTCGCCTCTCTCCAGCAGGCGGGCAAGATACCGAACTACGAGGCGTCCATCGCCAAGCTGTACTCCTCGGAGCTGGGGCTGCGGCTGGCCGGTAGCGGGATGGAGATGCTTGGGCTGTACGGCCAGCTGCATCCGCGCAGTAAGTACGCGCACTTGAAGGGCCGCATCGAGCGGTACTACCAGCTCAGCGTGGCGGAGACGATCGGCGGCGGCACCAGCGAGATCATGCGCAACATCATCGCCATGCGCGGCCTGGGCCTGCCGAAGGGGTAGATCCCCGTCGCGATGTATGAGACGGAGCGCCGTTCGCGAGACTACTACGAGGGCAGAGCCCGCTGGTACGACTGGGCCAACCGGATAGCAGCGCTTCTGCGGGGCGTCTCCGGCATCAGGGAGCGGCGCAAGGCGGTTCGCCATCTGGGGCTGACGCCCGGCGATCGGGTGCTGGAGGTCAGCGTCGGGACCGGTACCAATCTCCCTCTGATCGCGGAGCACGTCGGCCCCGCCGGTCGCCTCGTGGGCCTCGACATCTCGCCCGCGATGCTCGCCCGTTGCCGGAAGAAGATGCGGGGAGAGGGTCTAGAGGTTGACCTCGTGGAGGGTGAAGCCGCCCACCTGCCCTTCGCGGACCGCGCGTTCGACGCCGTATTCCACCACGGCGGCATCGCGGAGTTTGGCGACAGGCGGGGCGCCATCGCGGAGATGATGCGGGTAGCTAAGCCTGGCGCCAAGGTTGTCGTCTGCGACGTCGGCGTCCCCTCCGATAGGAAGCTCGGCCTGACGAGCCGACTGCTGCTCAAGTTTCAGCCGATCTACGACCAGCCGCCACCCATCGACCTGATACCTCGGCAGGCTAAAGACGTGCGCCTCTCATGGTTCCACGGCGGCGCCTGGTACATGATCGAGTTAGTGAGCCCGTGACGCCGAAGGCCGACGCGCCTACTCGTTGCTCCTGGGCCGGCGGCGGCCCCCTGATGCTGGCATACCACGATAACGAGTGGGGCGTACCGGTGCACGAAGACCGCACGTTGTTCGAGTTCCTGACGCTGGAAGGCGCGCAGGCGGGGCTGAGCTGGGAGACGATCCTCAAGAAGCGAGAGAACTATCGCAAGGCGTTCGACAATTTCGACGCTGCGCGAATCGCCCGCTATGACGAACGAGATGTGGAGCGCCTGCTTGCCGATGCGGGTATCGTGCGCAACCGGCTGAAGGTTGCGGCGACCGTAAACAACGCCCAGCGCTTCCTGGAGGTCCGGGAGGAGTTCGGCTCCTTCGAGGAGTACATCTGGCGGTTCGTCGGCGGCAGGCCGATTAAGAACAGCTTCCGGGCTCTCTCAGAGATGCCGGCGAAGACCGAGGAGTCCGAGGCGATGAGCAAGGAGCTGCGGCGGCGGGGGTTCAAGTTCGTCGGCTCCACGATCTGCTACGCCTTCATGCAGGCGGTGGGGATGGTCAACGATCACACTATCGGCTGCTTCCGGTACGCCGAAGTGTAGATGCTGACCGACAAAACGGCCTCCCATAGCCTTTACGATTCAGCAACGGTTCACCCTGCGCAACTTCCATTTACGGCCTGCGTTGTCTATATTAGATTTGCTAGAATTTAGCACTTGTCCGGAGGGGTGGGATGCCGTACAGGCGAATCAGTGATTACGGCGTGATCGGGGATATGCACTCCGCCGCACTCGTCAGCGGCGACGGTTCTATCGACTGGCTCTGCTTCCCGCGATTCGATTCGCCCAGCGTATTTGCCGCCCTTGTTGGCGATGCCAACGGCGGCTACTTCCGCATACGGCCTGCTGGCGACTTCAGGCACGACCACTCTTACCTGCCTGAGAGCAACGTCCTGGCAGCCAACTTCGAGACTGACAGCGGCTCGGTCAGCCTTACGGACTTCATGCCGGTAGCAGAAGATGTCACCCACTGCGACCATGAAGTGGTGCGGATAGTGCGCTGCGAGCGCGGCTCCGTAGAGATGGAGATGGAGTTTCAGCCTCGCCTGGACTACGCCCGCTCGCCTACGGAAGTGAGCGTGAACGGCCGGTCTGTAGTGGCGCGTCTCAATGGAGACTGCTTGAGCATGACGTCCGGCGTGCCGCTGGAGGCTACCGACGGCGGCGCCCGCGCCCGCTTCACTCTGAAGGAGGGCGAGTGGACGGCCTTCCTGCTGCGCTGGGATGATGACTCGCCGCCGCTGCCGGAGGACTGTGATGTCTACGGCAAGCTGGGGCGGACGCAGGCGTTCTGGCGGTTCGTGGCCCACGACTGGCGCTACATGGGACGGTGGGAGGAGGTGGTGAAGCGCTCCATGCTGGCGCTGCACCTGCTACTGTACATGCCCACCGGCGCCATATGCGCCGCCGTCACCACCTCGCTACCGGAGCAGATCGGGGGTAGCCGCAACTGGGACTACCGCTTCTGCTGGCTGCGCGATGCCGCCTTTACGCTGGACGTGTTCCACCGTCTGGGGCACACCGCCTACACCCGCCCGTTCATCGAGTGGCTGGCGGGGCTGGTACTGGGCCTCGGCCACGGCGAGGACATCCAGTCACTCTACGGCATCGGCCGCGAGGTGGATCATCACGCCATGACTGAGGACGTGCTCGGCCACCTGGAGGGCTACCGGGGCTCGTCGCCCGTGCGAATCGGTAACGACGCCTTTCATCAGTTCCAGCTGGACGTCTACGGCGAGGTGCTCCTCTCGTTCGATTCGTACCACCGCGCGGGCGGCATCATCGACGACTCGCTGTGGATTCTGGCGGAGGCGATGGTGGAGTCGGCGCTGCGCAGGTGGGAGGAGGCGGACAACGGGATATGGGAGGTGCGCTCGGAGCCCAAACACTTCGTCTACTCCAAGCTGATGGCCTGGGTGGCGGTGGACCGGGGGTTGCGGCTGGCGAAGGCTCTGGAGAGGCCGGTGGACTTCGACCGCTGGCGGCGCGCTCGCGAGGCGATCAAGGCTGATCTCCTGGAGAAGGGCTGGAACGAGAAGCGCCGCAGCTTCGTGCAGGCCTACGGGTTGAACAACCTGGACGCCAGCACTCTGTTCATGCCCATGGTCGGTTTCCTGCCCGCGGACGATCCGCGGATGGTCGCCACTATCGACGCCGTGCAGAAGGAGCTAATGCGTGACGGTCTAGTCCATCGCTATCTGGTGTCGGAGACGGATGACGGTGTGGGCGGGGACGAGGGTGCGTTCACGATGTGCAGCTTGTGGCTGTCCGGTGCGCTGGTGACGGGCGGCCGCCTGGATGAGGCGCGGGCGGTGTTCGAGCGGGTGGTAGCCCTGGGCAACCACGTCGGCCTGTACTCGGAGATGGTGGATGCGAAGACGAGGGAGTTCCTGGGGAACTATCCACAGGCGTTCACTCACATCGCGCTGATCCACACGGCGCGCAACCTGGACAGGGCGCTGAACCAGGTGGAGATGGGGAAGATCGTAGCCGCCTGAGCCTGGGTTCGAAGGGAAAGAACGACCGCCAGGCGTTTCGCCTGGCGGTCTGCGTTAGCTGAGCAAGCGGCGCGTTAGCGTCTTAAGACTTCTCGTCTTCGATGACGCCCTTGGTGCTAACCTTGATCGTCTTGGGCCGGGCGGCCTCGGACTTCGGCAGGCGCAGCTTCAGCAGGCCGTTCTCGAAGTCCGCGGAGGCCTTCTCGGCGTCGATGTCGGTGGGAAGCGTGAAGGAGCGGGCGAAGACGCCGTAGCGGCGCTCTCGGCGCAGCCAGTCCTTGCCTTTCTCCTCAGCCTCCTCCTTGGCATTACCCTTGATGGTGACGGTGTCACCGTGAACCTGGACTTCTACGTCGTCCGGCTTCACGCCGGGCAGGGCGGCCTCGACCTCGAACGCCTCCTCGGTCTCGGAGATGTCCAGGGGGAAGTAGCCGATCTCCGAGCCGACACGCGGCGCCAGGCGCCATGGCCGGAGATCGCCGAAGATGCGGTCCATCCGATGGCGCATCTGCTCCATATCAACGAAGGGGTCCCAACGAACGATGCTTCTCATAGCGATACTGCCTCCTTGTGTTGTGGGGCTGTCCCGTGACGCCACTTGCGCCGGTTGGCCCACCGTTCTGTCCACACTCCTTTTGTAGCATAATGTGATGAGCCTGTCAAGTAACTTGATAGGATAACTATCAATAGTCTTTACTGAAGAGCTTGACCCTCCTATCTGTCGGATATACAATACAGTTGCAATGGCGAAGAACCTCTACGATATACTGAGTGTATCCCGTTCCGCTTCCGAGAAGGAGATCCGGCAGGCGTATCGCAGGCTGGCCCGTAAGTACCACCCCGACGTCAACCCAGGCGATACCAAGGCCGAGGAGCGGTTCAAGCAGATCAACAACGCCTACGAGGTGCTCTCCGATGCGGAGAAGCGGAAGAAGTACGACCGCTACGGTGAGCGGTGGGAGCAGGCGGAGGCGTTTGAGAAGGCGCGGCAGGCCGGCGGCGGCTCGGGCGCCTGGTTCGGCCGGAGCTTCGACCTGGGCGATCTGTTCGGCCGCGGCGGTGGCGGATCGTTCGAGACTATCCTCGAGTCGGTCATGGGTCGTCGCGGCCCTATGCGGGGGCAGAACGTGGAGTACGCCGCGGAGGTCACCCTGGAGGAGGCGTTCCAGGGCGCCACACGGCTCCTGCAGTTGCAATCGGAGGAGGCGTGCGCCACCTGCGGCGGCAGCAGCCAGATAGCGGGTGCGGTGTGCCACGTCTGTGAGGGCGCCGGCGCCTCGCTGCGGCCCAAGCGTATCGAGGTGAAGATACCGGCCGGCGTCCGCGACGGCTCGCGGGTGCGCATCGCCGGCGAAGGAAACACGGGTGTAAGCGGCGGTCCTCGCGGCGATCTGTACGTCGTCGTCAAGGTGCGCCCGCACTCCCGGTTCGAGCGCAAGGGCGACGACCTGACGACGGAGGTCGGCGTGCCGTTGGAGGACGCCGTCCTGGGCGGCGAGGTGGAGGTGTCGACGCTGTCCGGCAAGCAGGTGGCGCTGAAGATACCGCCGCTGACCCAGAACGGGCGCCTGTTCCGGCTCTCCGGCCTGGGCATGCCGCGCCAGGAGAAAGGGAAGGGCAAGGCGAAGGCGAAGCGCCGCGGCGACCTTCTGGCGCGCGTGCGCGTCGTCCTGCCGGAGAAGCTCAGCGATCGCGAGCGGGAGCTGTTCGAGAATCTGCGGGAGGAGCGCAACAAGAAGGTGGGTGTAGGGTAATGGTCAACCGTCACAGCGTTCACGATGACGAGCCGCTGTTCGTGATCAGCATCGCCGCCAAGATGGTGGGGATGCACGCCCAGAGCCTGCGCCACTACGAGCGGCTGGGCCTCATACGCCCCTCGCGCTCCCGCGGGCGCGTGCGGCTCTACTCGCAGGCGGACATCGAGCGGTTGCTCCGCATTCAGCGGCTGGTGAACGACCTGGGGGTGAACCTGGCGGGGGCGGAGGTGGTGATCCGCCTGAACGAGCGCATCGCCCGCATGGAGGAGGAGATGGAGCGGCTGCGGGCGGAGCTCCAGTCGTATCGCGACAGGACGCTGCCGGCGGTGCCGGAGGGGACGGGCCGATGACCGACGCCACTCTCAACCTCGGTTGGGAGCGCATCTGGCGCGAGCAAGGCTCTCGCTGGGAGCTGCAAGAGCCGCAGGCGGAGGTCGTAGCGCTGGTCGCCCGCCTGAAGGCCGAGGGGAAGCGCAGGGTGCACGACTTAGGCTGCGGTCTGGGCCGGCACCTGCTCCTGCTGGCGGCCGAGGGGTTCCAGGCCTCCGGATCCGACATCTCGCCAGAGGCGGTGTCGAGGTGCCAGCGTCGCCTCGCAGAGTCCAGCCTGTCGGCGACGGTCACGCGCAGCGAGATGGACGCCATCCCTGAAGAGGATGGCTGCCTGGACTGCGTCATCGCCTGGAACGTGGTCTATCACGCTACCGTGGAGGGGATCCTGCGCACGCTTCGGGGTGTTCACGGTAAGCTGAAGCCGGGCGGATACTTCTTCGGGACGTTCGCCTCCACCAGCCACAGCTCCTGTGACCTGTCGCGCCGGGAGGCGGAAGAGGGGCTGGCGGAGCGACTGGAGGCCGATACGTACATCAGGCCGCACGATACAGAGGGAGACAAGGCGCTCGTCCACCACTACACGACGGAAGAGGAGCTGCGAGAGCGACTGTTAGCAGGGTTCGAGGTGCTGTCGCTGGAGCACCTGTCGTCGCGCTGGCTGGTACTGGCAAGGAAGGGAATGTAGCGGCGACCCCGCCTACCGGCAGGCAGGCTTCAGGTCGCCATCGGGAGAATGGAGGCCTAAACGCCTCCGCTACACGGTACAAGAGGTGAAAGAACAATGATGAGACAGGACAGGTTTACGGAAGGGGCGCAGGAGGTTCTGGCGGCCAGCCAGGAGATGGTGCGCAAGGAGCGCCACAGCCAGTGGGACGTTGAGCACGTCCTCATGGCGCTGCTCACCCACGAGGGCGGCGTCGCGCCCGGCATCTTCGAGCACCTGAAGGTGGACCGCGCCAAGCTGCGCGAGGCCGTGGGTCAGGCGCTGGCCAAGGCGCCCAAGCTCGCCTACGACGTGGTCCAGATATACACTACGCCGCGCATCGTGCGCATGCTGGAGGCGGCTAACGCGGAGGCGGAGCGGCTGAAGGACGAGTACGTGGGCGTGGAGCACATCCTCATCGCCGTCGCCGACGATCGGGAGGGTGAGGCGGTGCGCATCCTGGGCCAGTTCGGCATCGATAAGGAGAAGATATACCGCGCCCTGCAGGAGGTGCGCGGCGGCGCTCGTGTGGACAGCCCCACGGCGGAGTCCAAGTACCGCGCCCTGGAGCGCTACAGCATAGACCTGACGGAGGCGGCGCGTCAGGGCAAGCTGGACCCCGTCATGCACCGCGAGGACGAGATCAAGCGGGTGATGCAGGTGCTGAACCGCCGTACCAAGAACAACCCGGTGATAATCGGCGAGGCGGGCGTCGGCAAGACCGCCATCGCCGAGGGGCTGGCGCAGAGGATCGTGGCCGGCGACGTGCCGGAGAACCTGAAGGATAAGCGGGTGCTGGCGCTGGATATGGGCGCCATGGTGGCCGGCTCCAAGTTCCGCGGCGAGTTCGAGGAGCGGTTGAAGGCCGTCATGGACGAGATCAAGCGGGCGAAGGGGGAGATTATCGTCTTCATCGACGAGATCCACCAGGTGATAGGCGCCGGCGCCGCCGAGGGCGCTATCGACGCCTCCACCATGATGAAGCCCGCCCTCGCCCGCGGCGAGCTCCAGTGCGTGGGCGCCTGCACCCTGGACAACTACCGCCAGCACATCGAGAAGGACGCCGCCCTGGAGCGCCGCTTCGCCCCCGTCTACGTGGACGAGCCCAGCCTGGACGACACGATCGAGATGCTGAAGGGGCTGCGGCCGCGCTACGAGTCCCATCACAAGGTGAAGATCAGCGACGAGGCGATCGAGGCGGCGGTGCGCCTGTCCGACCGCTACATCGCGGACCGTCACCTGCCGGACAAGGCGATCGACCTGATCGACGAGGCGGCCTCCAAGCACGTGATCGAGGCGCAGAGCATGCCGCCGGAGGTGCGCCGCCTCCAGGAGCGGGTGGACAAGCTGGCGCGCGAGGCGGAGGCCGCCGTTCAGCGCGAGGAGTACGAGGCGGCCGCCCACATCAAGACGGAGCTGGAGAGCATCCGCGCCGAGTACGAGCAGCTGCGCTCCGGCTGGGAGAAGGACCACGTTGAAAGCATGAACGTGGAGGAGTCGGACATCGCGGAGCTGGTGGCCAAGATGACCGGCATCCCCGTCGCCCGCATGTTGGAGGGCGAGAGCGAGAAGCTGTTGCAGATGGAGGAGCGGCTGCACGAGCGGGTGATCGGCCAGGAGACGGCGATCAGCGCCATCTCCGAGGCGATCCGCCGCGCCCGCGCGGGGCTCAAGGACCCGCGCCGGCCCATCGGCAGCTTCGTCTTCCTGGGCCCCACGGGTGTGGGCAAGACGGAGCTGGCGCGGGCGCTCGCCGCCTTCATGTTCGACAACGAGGAGGCGATGATCCGGATGGACATGAGCGAGTACCAGGAGCGGCACACCGTGTCCCGTCTCATCGGGGCGCCGCCGGGCTACGTGGGCTACGAGGAAGGCGGCCAGCTCACGGAGCTGGTGCGGCGCCGGCCCTATCGCGTAGTCTTGTTCGACGAGATCGAGAAGGCGCACCCGGAGGTGTTCAACGTCCTCCTCCAGATACTGGAGGACGGCCGCCTTACGGACGGCCACGGCCGGCCGGTGGACTTCCGCAACACGGTGATCATCATGACCTCCAACCTGGGCACGGAGGAGTTCCAGCGGACGCCCCTGGGCTTTGTGCCTTCGGGCAAGCCTAGCCAGTCGGAGAAGGATAAGCAGAAGAGCGAGGTGGAGAAGGCGCTGCGCAAGACGTTCCGGCCGGAGCTGCTCAACCGCATCGATGAGACGATAGTGTTCGACCCGCTGACGGAGGACGACCTGAAGCGGATCGTGGAGCTGCTGCTGGGAGACGTGCGGGAGCGGCTGGCGGAGCGTCGCATCGGCCTGGAGCTGACGGAGGCGGCGAAGGAGGCGTTGGTGAAGGAGGGGTTCGACGCGGTGTTCGGGGCGCGGCCTCTGCGCCGCACCATCGAGCGGCGGGTGGCCAACCCGCTATCGCGTCGCATCCTGGCCGGCGAGTTCGCCGAGGGCGACACCGCCCTGGTGGGCCACACCGACGGGGAGTACACGTTCGAGAAGAAGAAGGCGCCCGCGAAGGCTAAGGCGGCGGCGAAGGCCGCGGGCTAGCTCGCCGTCCTCCGCGGGACAGACGTCAGTCTGTCGCGGCCGACTAAAGTCGGCCTGCCTCCGGCAGGGTCGCCGCTACAGGGGCTCCGGTGGCCGTCTGCCGCTAGGCTTCCTTAGCGACGGTCTCAGCCTCGTCGCGGCGCAGAGAGGGGACGCGGGCGCGGAGGAAGGCGGGGGCGTTCTCCTGGACGCGCTCCACCACCTCGCGCACCTCACCGAAGCTGCGGCGGACAACTTCGCGGCTCTCCCGCTGCGACTCCGCCAGGTCCTCCAGCATCTCCTGCCTTAGGGCTATACGGCGCGCCTGGTCATTGGATATAGCCTCCGAGGCGGACTCGTACAGGCCGACGATGTCTGTGGGGCGCTCGGCCCAGCCTCGGCCCACGTTCGTCCAGTCGTGAGCGCCCTGGCGCGTGGCCTCAACCACGCTGCGCACGAACCGGTAATAGCGCTCGTTGATGCTCTTGATCGTGTCGAAGCTGGATTCCTGACGTTCGATCATCGTCTCGAACAGGCGATCGATGCTTTCGCGGGCGCTCATATTCTCGCTCCTTGGGGTGCTCTCGCGGGTGGCCGTCCTCCATTAGACCCTGCTGGCGAAAGCGATGTCAACGGCAAATCGGGCCGGAGCCATCGATTCCTCGCAGATCATCTGTCATAATGGTATGGGCAGGGTGGCCCTGCGCTTCTGATCGCCGGTTCGCCGCGGATACAAGGAGGCGAACAGATGGCATCATGGGAGTACAAGGTCGCTTATGTAGACTTCCGGGGACGCATATCCTCGGAGGGTTCGGAGTTCATCCGCCAGCCGGGTGAGCACCGCACGGCGTTTGTCCGGCGCTACCTGGACGTTCTGGGCCAGGAGAGCTGGGAGGTGGCTGCGGTGCAGCCCTTACGATACGAGACGAGCTACTTTGTTCTGAAGCGGCCCGCGAAGGCCGCGAAGAAGGAAGGTTAGTCCGTCTACAGCGGATAGTCGGTCTGGTTTGACGCGCGGCTGACGGCGACGAGAGCGGGGGCCGCCCTGCGCCCAGCGACGCGGACGCGCCGGTTTTGCCTGGCGGAGCCAGATTACGTCCCCTATAATAGATACAAGCAGCGCCTTTCTAGTGAAAGCGCCTATTCCGGTGAAACATACCTTTGCGCATAGCTTTCGGTAGCGACGAACGGACGCACCTGATCGACTTCGTCGAGCAGGAGCTGCGTAACCGGGGCCATCAGGTAGAGCTGGTAGGACCGCCGGCGGGCGAGCCGTTGCAGTGGACGGAGGTTGCCGGCGCCGTGGCTGAGCGGGTGTCCTCCGCTCAGGCCGATGAGGGTGTGCTCTGCTGCTGGACGGGCACCGGCGTCTCAATAGCGGCGAACAAGCTTCCCGGTGTGCGGGCCGCGCTCTGCGGCGATGCGGAGACCGCCCGCGGCGCCCGTGCCTGGAACGACGCCAATCTGCTCTGCCTCAGCCTGCGTACTACCACTGAGGCTGTGGCGGGAGAGATCCTGGAGGCCTGGTTCTCCGCTTCCCCCGATGAGAGCGAGGCGGAGAATGTGGAGAAGCTCAAGAAGATGGATGGACGATACCGATCGCGGGACGCACTTGCGTCTGCAGAGGGGAAGAAAGGGAGGGTCTAGTGGCAGAAGAGCGGCGGAGAAGGAGGCGCGGCCGCCGGCGTGGTGGCGGCGATGGTCATCCCTCCGACAGGCCCCCCGAAGAGCGGCCGGAAGAGGGCCAGACCGAAGGCGCTGAGGAGGGCGAGCCCCAATCAACTGAAGAGAGCGGCTCCCCGTCACGGCGGAGGTTCTTTTTCGGACGGCGCCGCGACCGCGAGCAGGATGCCGAGGAGAAGGCGGAGCGCGGTCACGGGGAGCGCGAGGAGCGACAGGCGGCCGGAACGCCTGCGCACATCTCGCCGCTCAGCTTCTGGCGCCGCGGCCGGTCCCGCACTTATCGTGAGCAGCCGATGCCCAAGCAGACCCTGGGGCGCACGTTGCGCCGCGTTCGGGGTATGCAATTTCCGCCCTGGGCGCCGGTGATGCTCATCATCTTTGTGGTGTTCGGCATCCTGGGGCTGCTGTTCTTCGTCAGGAGCACCACCGCCGGGCCCCTCAACGGTGATCATTGGCACGCCCCCTACCAGATTTTGATCTGCGGCCAGCGGCAGCGCGACATCCCAAGTTTTGAGTCCGCTGCGGGGAGTCCGGGGACTCATGGTGATGGAATTATGCATCAGCACCCTTTCACCCCCAGCGGAGAGGGGCAGGGGTCTAATCTGGCCAACTTCTTTAAGGAAGGCGGCGGCAAGCTGACCGAGTCTGAGATGCAGATACCCGGCACCCCGAAGGACGAGGTCTACAATAACGGCGACCTGTGCGATGATGGCCGCCCCGCTGAGCTGCAGGTGTTCGTCAACGGCGCGCCCCAGGACGACTTCCTTCGCTTTATCGCCCACGACGGCGATAGTGTCCGCATCGTGTTCGGCCCGGTGGATGTGGAGCCCACGAAGCTGGATGACCGGACGATCATCGCCGAGGACCAAGCGACGCGTACAGTGGACCTGGAAATAAGCGGTGGGGAGGCCGACGTAGCCTTCTCGCCACCTTCGATTGACCTGACCACAGGGGAGACCGCGAAGCTCGCCGTGACGAATACGGGATCGCTATCCCACGGCTTTCGTGTGGCTGGTCCGGACGGCGACTACGAAACCAGCGACGACTTTGTCAGCGACCCGGAGATCATCCCCCCGGGCGGGGAGGCCGTCGTGGTGGTTCGGTTCGATGAGGAGGGGGAGTTCGAGTTCCGCGACCCTACGATACAGCAAGCTACGGGAACGATCGTCGTGCGGGCACCGGAGGAGGAAGAAGAGGAGATCGAAGAGACGGAAGCACCCGAGGAGGTCGATGTCACGTATGACGTGTCGATGGGTGATAACTTTTTCGAGCCCAGCGAGCTGGAGGTCGAGGCGGGCCAGACGTTTCGTATCAACCTCACCAACGACGGCGAGTTCATCCACAACCTGCGCATAACGGGGCCCGACGGCGAGTTCGAGACCGCGGACGACCTGGTGTCTACACCGAAGTTCCAGACGGGCGGGGAGACCGGAGAGCTGGTGGGCCAGATCGATGAGCCCGGCGTCTACAGCTTCCGCTCTGACTCACAGTCTACCGAAATGGTGGGGACGATCACCGTCAAATAGCGGTATGGTAGGCGTCCCTCGCTCGTAGCGGCTGCTTGGCAGTATGCTTTTGTAACTGAAGGCGCTGCGCGACCGTCACCTTGACAGACCCCTTGCGGGCTTTATACTGGTGGCGCCTCCGAGGGCCCGCGGCGGGATGTGGCAGTGGAGGGGGTAGAGAAGAAGATATGCCGGTAGTGACCATGTCCGGAACGATAGCCAGCGGCGCCCGCGAGATCGGGCGGGCCGCAGCCTCTCTCCTGGGGACAGACTACGTTGACCAGCAACTGCTGGTGGATGCGGCCAGGCGTCTGGGCGTTCCCCTGGAGGTCATGGCCGAACACGACGAGCGCTGTTCCAGCTTTGGCGAGCGCCTGTCGAGCATTCTGCGCGGCTTCCTGGAGCGGTCCGCCGCTGGAGGTGATCCGTTAACCGGGGCAGGCGGGCTGGAAGTCCTGCTGGGCCGCACGTATGCGGACATGGCTCTGGAGCGCGAAGAGCCGGAGATCAGCGACTCCCTGTACATGAAGACGATGACGGCGATCATCCGCGAGTTGGGGGATCGAGGAGATATCGTGGTGCTGGGGCGAGGGAGCCAGATGATCCTGCGCGACTTGCCGGGGGCGCTTCACGTCCTGAGTCTCGCTCCCCAGGAGCTGCGCATCGAGCGCCTCGCCGCCCGTGAGGGGATGTCGGTGGAGGAGGCGACGCAGCGAGTCCACGACAGCGACAAGGCCCGAGGCGCTTTCCACCGCAAGTTCTGGAAGGTGGATGTGAGCGACCCATCGCTGTACGACATTACGCTTGAGACCTCGCGGCTGTCGTACGAGGTAGGGGCGGAGTTGGTGGCGGGGGCGGTGCGGTCTAGTGTGGGTCCAGGTTAGGCAGAGGCTCGCTCAGGCGGGCGAGCACTGCCCGCAGGTGCTCCTCAGCGCGGTCCAGGCGGGCCTGCATACCCCAGGGATTTCCCGGCGCTAAGGGCAGGCCCCAGCCGCGGGCTTCAGCCCCTTCGCCGACCACCTCTAGGAAGCCCTTGGCCTGCGGTGAATCCGCGCCAAACAGGGTGATCAGGAGGTGGTGCGTGATGTCCACCCACTGGCCGTAGTCGTAGGAGACCGGGCCGCGGCCGCGTAGCCCCGGCAGTAGGTCCAGTCGATTTTGGATCTTCTCTTTGGGGAAGGCCATCGCCCTGCCAGACTAGCGCAGGGGCGAGGCGATATGCAAGAGCGTGTCCGTGCGGCGTTCGCGGTAGCGGTTTCTCAGGGTCTAGAAGAAGTCAGAGGGGTATGGCGGGTAGTCGGTGGCCAGGATACGGTCGGCCAGGGCGGCCGCCTGGCGGTCGCTGGACTCGGCCAGGCCGGAGCGGGCGGCCTCGGTGGGGCGGAGGAAGCCGTTGTACATCGCGGCGAAGGCGGCGGCATCCGTGGAGAGGTCAGCCGTGCCGTCGGCCTTGGTAGCGGCGAGCTGCCCTCCGGATGACTCTATGCGCCAGACGCCCTGGTTCCAGGGCGCGGACGGGTCTGAAATGTGGATAGTGAAGGCGCCCTCGGGGGCCGCGGCGGCGGCCGGCCGGGCGGCGAACGCCTTCTCTAGGTCGACAAGGCGAAGCATGAAGCCGTCCAAGATCTCCCGTTTAATTCGATCCGGCTCCTCGACTATGAGGGATAGCGGCTCATCGACGGTTCCGAATAAGGTTATGTTTGCGGCCAAGTCGTGAGCTAGGAGATAGCGGAGGAGGCCGGAGTAGGAGTTGGTATCCAGCGCGATCAGCTCCTCCACGTACATCTTGTCGATGGAGGGAGCGCCTGGAGGCTGCTCGCTGGTGCTGTGGTATACGAGGTAGCCGCTGGGTTCGTCTTGGCCGTTCGCCCAGACGGCCACGTCGCCCAGCTTCCGCTTGCTGTCGTAGATGCGCCGGAATATCGCCTCCTTCCACCAGCATTCGTCGCGGTCCAGGTAGCCGTTGCGGGGCGCGGCGAACCGCTTGTACACGTCGGCGATCGTCGGCCACTCCTCATCCGTAATGCGGTAGCTGTGGCCCGCTGGCGGGGCGGAGTTCGTCAGGGAGATATCCTTTGGCTTGAACCTATAGGAAACGGCGTTTGACGCGGTCATCCAGCCATAACGCCGGTAGAGGGATGGGTGAGGGGTAAAAAGTGATGATAGCGGCTGGCCCTGCTCTCGCATGAGGGCGAGGGCGTGGCGCAGGAGCCGGCCGACGTACCCCTTGCGGCGGTGCTCCGGCAGGCAGGCCACGCCGGAAACGCCACCCAGGGGTATTGAGGCGCCGTGGATGAACGTCTGCAGGGGGAATATCCGCAGGCAAGCCGCCATCTGGCCGTCGTCGTATAGAGCCAGGGCAGTCCCCAAGGACTCCACATGCTTTATCCGCCCCTGTTCGGAACGGTCGCCGGTGAAAGAGTAGGCGAGCAAGAAGTGGGCAGCCTCGATGTCGCCTTCGCTGATGGGGCGGATCTCGGTGGCCATAGCGGGGTCGATTATAGCGCGACGCGGTGTCGGCGGTCACGGGCGGCCGGCTCCGGCTGGCCCTTCACGTGGTGTGAGATTCATCCCGATACGTCGCCCCTTCGTTTGACCGTCGATAGGCCCATCGCTATCATATGGTGCGGGATTAGGAAGCCGAACCTATCTAAATCGAGAGGGCATATGGCGCCATCCACGGAGTTCCCCGGCAACGTCTTCTACGCGATCATCTTCTTCGGCTTCATCCTCTTCTTCATCTATTCGGCGGGCATCCGCTACCGCTGGTTTCTGCGCGGCCAATGGGTCAACCGCTTCGGCGATCCGCTCCGCCGCGCGATAGGCCTCATCCCCTCGGTGCTGGGCAACGTGCGTGTGGCGCGGCCCAAGTACTGGTACTCAGGCGTGCTGCACAGCCTCATCTGGTGGGGGTTCATCGTCCTCCAGGTGCGGACGCTGAACTTCCTGCTCAACGGCATCCACGAGGACGTCAGCCTGGAGAGCCTGCTGGGGGACGTGTACACGCTGGGCTTGCGTCCCGTCATGGATGTCTTCAACATCCTCGTGATCGTGGGTGTCCTGATGGCGGCCTGGCAGCGGTTCTTCGTTCGGCCCTCCCGGCTGTCGCTGAACTTCGACGCCTGGATCATCCTGGGGCTGATCGGCTGGCTGATGGTGACGGACGTGTTCACCAACAGCGCCGTGATCGCGCTCGACCGCCCCAACCACGAGTGGGCGTCGTTCCTGGCGTTCGGCTTAGCGGAGCTGTGGGACGGGATCGGCTTCAGCGGACAGGGGTTGGAGCTGTTCCACGTCGCCTGGTGGTACTCGCACCTGGTGGACTTCCTGGTGTTCCTGGCCTACCTGCCGTACTCCAAGCACTCTCACGTCCTCACCAGCGTGCCCAACGTGTACTTCCGCTCCCTGGAGCCCAGCGGCGTCCTCCAGCCGATCAAGGACTTCGAGACGGCGGAGAGCTTCGGGGTGGGCAAGGTGGAGCAGTTCAACTGGAAGCAGATGCTGGACTCCTACACCTGCACGGAGTGCGGCCGCTGCACCGCCGCCTGCCCCGCCAACCTCACCGGTAAGACGCTCTCCCCCAAGCAGATCATCGTGGACATCCGCCACCTGATGGAGGAGCAGGTCCCTGCCCTCTCGCCCACCACTCACCGGCCGGAGCAGCCGACGCCCCTCATCGACGAGGTGGGCTTCGATCCGATCTGGGACTGTGTGACCTGCGGCGCTTGCGTGGAGGAGTGCCCGGTGTTCATCGAGCACGTGCCAACGATCATGGACATGCGCCGCTACCTGGTGATGGAGGAGTCGAAGATGCCGGAGACGGCGCAGGCCGTCCTGACGCAGCTGGAGCAGCGGGGCCACCCCTGGCGGGGGACGCAGCTCACCCGCACGAGCTGGATCGAGGAGATGGCGGCGGATGGGGTGGAGATTCCGATGTTCGATGGCAGTCAGGAATACCTATTCTGGGTGGGCTGCTCCGGTGCCCTGCAGGAGCGCAACGTGAAGGTGACCAAGGCCACGGCGCGTCTGCTTTTGGAGGCGGGCGTGAGCTTTGGGGTGCTGGGCAACGAGGAGGGGTGCTCAGGCGACCCGGCCCGCCGCCTGGGCAACGAGTACCTGTACCAGATGCAGGCCCAGGGCAACATCGACGTGTTCAAGGCGAAAGGGGTGCAGAAGGTCCTCACGATGTGCCCCCACTGCTTCAATACGATGCAGCACGAGTACCCCCAACTGGAAGGGCACTTCGAGGTGCTTCACCACTCCGTGTTCCTGGAGCAGCTCATCGCCCAGGGGAAGCTGCCCCGACAGGTCGGGGCGAACGGTCTGTCAGAGAAGAGCGTGACGTATCATGACCCCTGCTACATCGCCCGCCACAACGATATCATAGACGAGCCGCGTAAGGTCCTCGCTTCCACGGGAGCGAAGTCGGTTGAGATGCGGCGCTGCAAGAAGGGGACGTTCTGCTGCGGCGCCGGTGGCTCCCATATGTGGGTGGAGGAGAGCGGCGGCCAGCGCATCAACCACGCGCGCACGGAGGAGGCGGCGGAGACGGGAGCGGACATCGTCGCCGTGGCCTGCCCCTTCTGCATGCAGATGTTCGAGGAGGGCGTGGGCTCCGTGCCGCAGGCGGCGGAGAAGGGAATGCAGGTGTTTGACCTGGCAGAGCTGCTGGACATGTCCGTCGCCTACAGCCAGCCCGTAGCGGTGGCGCCTGCGCCCCGATTCTTGCTGAGCTGAAACACCCGTGTTACCTTCGAACACGCGAATCGACCAATGATCAAGAAAGTCCTCGTCGCTAACCGGGGTGAGATTGCCCTGCGCATCATGCGCACCTGTCGGGAGATGGGCATCGGCACAGTCGCCGTGTACTCGGACGTAGACCGCTACGCCCTACACGTCCGGTACGCCGACGAGGCGTACCTACTGGGACCTGGGCCGCCGCTTGAGAGCTACCTGAACATCCCCAAGGTCATGCAGGCCCTCAAGGAATCTAAGGCAGACGCTGTCCATCCGGGCTACGGGTTCCTTGGGGAGAACGCCGACTTTGCCGATGCCGTGAAGAAGGCCAGGAAGGAGAAAGAGTTCAGCAGCATTTGTGCGCGTGCCCTCCGGTCACCGCACTAATAGCTCGTCCACAACTCCAGCAGAGCGGGCGGAAGCTCGGGAACCGGTCGCTCGGGCGTGAACGTCGAGGACAAATATGCGTAGAGGGTCTCGAAGTCATCGTCTCCGAGCGCCTCGACACGTCCACGGTGCTCCCCGCTGCTTCGCGCCCATTCGGTCTCGTTCATTTGGAGGACGACGATCGGTACCCAGATATGGCA
>JADFRV010000151.1 GCA_022561095.1 Chloroflexota bacterium
TACTCTTGGAGCTGCCATATCTTGACGTTGGCGTAGGGGTTCATGTGGTTCCTCCTGTTAGGGAATACGTTGGGAGGTATCGAGATGGTTTTGGGGGACGCGAGGCTAATAGCGATGCAGGCTCGGCCTCCCACCCTAAGGCGAAAGCCAAAACCACCCCGTCACCTGCGGCGTAGACTATTGCGTGGGGGCCGTCGTATCATGCCCGTTGTCGGTTCGTGTACTAGAAGGAGAGTGGAATGCCACAGATGCCGCCGCTAAGTGACGAGGCCCTCAAGGACCTCCTGAGCAAGCCCCACTGGGCCAAGATCGCCACCAGCTCGCCCAAGGGGAGCATCCGGATCTCGCCGGTAGCGTTCGCCGCCCAGCCGGACGGCTCGATCCTGATGAACACGTTCGAGGACTCCATCCTGGTCCGCAACCTGAGGCGGAACCCCAAGTGCTCGCTGCTGATCGACAGCGACGGATTCCCGCCCACGGGCGTCCACTACTGGGGCACGGCGACAGTTGAAGGGCCGGAGAACGACGTGAGCAGCATTGTGAAGACTACGGGCCGCTACGTCGAAAAGGTGATAGACCCCAGTGAGTACGCCCAACAGCTGATCGGCTACGGCAAGCGTATCAACGTGCGCTTCCGGCCGGAGCGCAACACCGCCTGGGACTTCCGCCAAGGATAGGGGGGCACAGCGGCTCCCGCAGCCCCACCCAGGTATTCTGACCCACCCAGCCCGCCCCGCGGCGTCGCCTGATTGGTCCGGCGGGTTCGGGAAGAGCGAGGCAGGCTTGAGCCTGACCCAGCGGGAGAAGAGCCGGGCGCCTAGCCGCCGAGCTCCTTGAGGCGGGCCTCGGCCTCGCGGACGGCGGAGTGGAAGGCGCCGCGGGCCATGAGGGACGTCTCCTGGCCGATGCGCGCCGTGAACAGGTCGCGCCAGAGGAGCCAGGCGTCGCGGTTGTCGGGGTCGCCCTTGCGGACGAAGTCGGCGATGTGGCAGGCGATCTGGAGGTCGCCGGCGTCGCGTAGGGCGCGGGCACGGGCCAGCAAGGGCTCGGCGCCGCAGACGCCGACGAGCTCGCGGGCGATGTCGCCGGAGTGGGCGGGGAGGATGTCGGCGGGGTCGCCGTTGTACCAGCCGCCGTAGAGGCGGTAGACGTTGCGGGCGATGAACTCCGGGTGGTCGTAGATCGGGCGCAGCCAGGGCTTGTCCGTGGGCGGGTAGTCGATCTCGCGGAGGATATCCTCCAGCCACTTGCCCTCGTTCATCTTGGCGACGACCTGGTCGTGGATGGAGCGGAGGAAGGCGGCGGTGGTCAGCAACGCGTCCTGGATGCGGTCCTCGCCGGAGAGGGCGGGGCCGTGGCCAGGGAGGAGGTGAAGGGGACGGAGGGCGGCCATCGCCTGGAGGGCCTGGGCCCATTCGAGGGCGTAGCGCTGGACTTTGTAGGGGTTGCCGGCGTTGGGTGAGGACCAGACGAAGGTGTCGCCGGTGCAGAGGACACGGCGGGCGGGGCACCAGACCCAGGTCTCGTCGTCCGTCTCGCCGCGGGCGTGGTAGAGCTCGAAGCGCTCGCCGCCGACGGTGGTGACGAGGGCTTCGGAGTAGACGTCGTCGGGGTAGACGAGGTTAGCGTTGGAGAAGGGGTGGGCAGTCTCCGGCAGGTTGAACTGGACGCGGTTGATGAAGTCGTTCTGGGGGGCGAGGAGGCGGTAGCGGTCGAAGCGGGCTGGGAGGTCGCGGTGGGCGAGGATGCGGGGGCGGGGGTGGCCGCGGGCCTGGGCATCGGCGAGGAAGGTCTCGGCGCCGGTGGTGTGGTCGATATGGCCGTGGGTGTAGACGATCGTCTCGATGGGGGCCTGGGAGTGGTTGGAGCGCAGGTCGTCGAGGGCGCGGGGGGCGACCTGGGCGACCGTGGTGTCGACGAGGAGGATGCGATCGTCGCAGAGGAAGGCGGTGCAGGTGCCGAAGGAGGGGAGGAAGACGACGCCGTCGGCGATCACCTGGGAGGGGCCGCGGTAGAAGAAGGCGGCCTGTTCGACGGACTGGCGGTCATCGGGGGCGGCGGTCATGTTCGGCCTCCTGGGGGACGGCTGCGAGCGAGCTTTCTCGCGGGCATTATACCGCGCCCAGGGGCCTGTTCATGCGACCCGTAGCGCCGCAGGTCAGGCTTGAGCCTGACCCCCTAGGGCCACGAGGCTATGCTAGTAGTCTTTAGTAGTCTTTGGCCAGGTAGTCGAGGCCAAGGGGCCAGGCGCTGGCGTAGAGGGGGGAGGCGCGCATGAGCATACCGAACGCGACCATCGGCGCCACGACGTTGTAGAGCCACAAGTAGTAGAGCATCGCTATCTCCATGGATTAGGGTTTTGTTCAGTAATAGAGACGCGCGGGGGGATGGTTTGTTACAGGCGGTGGAAGTTCGGCTATCCGGGCTTAGGCAGAGGTAGCGATGTGGTGAGACGCATCAATAAATGCCAGCGGGGCAGAGGGTTGGCAAGATGGGTACCAGGTGTATAATCTACGCAAGGCGCTTATGGTAAGGGTACGGACGGCGGTATTTTCTCGCTACGTGCGCGAGCCGTTGATCATGGCGGTGGCGTACCTCCTGTACTACCTGGTACGCAGTCACGCGGCGGAGCAGACGGTGGACGCGTTCACGAACGCGGGACAGCTGATCCGCCTGGAGCGCGACCTGGGCATATTCCGCGAGCTATCGATGCAGGCGGCCACTCTGCCTTACGAGGGGCTCACCCATCTGTTCAACGTCATCTACTTCTACGGGCACTTCCCACTCATCATCGTTGTGGGGGCGTGGCTGTTCTGGAAGAACCCGCCGCTGTACAGCCTGATCCGAAACGCGTTCCTGGCCTCGGGAGCGATTGCGCTGGTGGTGTTCGTGCTGTTCCCGGTGGCGCCACCGCGACTCATCGGCGCGGGGTTCATCGACACGCTCCAGTACACGATCGCTCTCACATATGACAACTCGCCGGGCGTAAACGAGTTCGCGGCCGTGCCCAGCATGCACGTGGGTTGGAACCTGCTGCTGGCGCTGGGGTTGTTCCTCTCCGTACGCAACCCGATTGTGCGGGGGGCGGCGCTGCTGCTGCCGCCGGCGATGATCCTCTCCACGGTGGTCACCGGCAATCACTATCTGGTGGACGCGCCGCTGGGGATCATAGTGGCGCTATTCGGCCTGGTTATCGCGCTGGCCGCACGAAGCTACTGGCCGCAGATAGAGCGCCGCCTGCCCTCGTGGCTGCGCGAGGTGGACAAGCCCCCGGCCGAAGCCGAGCCTGCCTGAAGCTCAGTCAGCCCTAGAGTCTAGCTGCCGTAGTCCGTCTCCACCCTCTCGCCTGCAGTTAGCCGCTTACGCCAGGCTGCTCTCGGCGAGCGCAACGGTGTTAGACAGGAGCATCGCGACGGTCATCGGCCCTACTCCCCCCGGGACGGGCGTGATGGCGCCGGCGACAGCCGACACGCCCTCGAAGTCCACATCACCGACGAGGCGGCGGCCGCTCTTGCGGGAGGGGTCAGGCACCCAGTTGTTGCCCACGTCGATGACGACGGCGCCGGGCTTCACCATATCGGCGGTGATGGCGGCCGGCGAGCCCATGGCGGCGACGAGTATGTCGGCCTGGCGGGTGAAATCGGCCAGGTTGGGCGTCGCGGTGTGGCAGATCGTGACCGTGGCGTTGGCGCGGGGGTTTTTCTGCATGAGGATGGCGGCCAGGGGCTTGCCGACGATGTTGGAGCGGCCGCAGACGACGACGTGCTTGCCCTCAGGCGGGTTGCCGGTGCGGTGAAGCAGCTCGACGACGCCGGCGGGGGTGGCGGGGTGGGGACAGGGCTCGCCGCGCAGCAAGCGGCCCAGGTTCACGGCCGTGATGCCGTCGACGTCCATGGTGGGATCGATGGCGTTGACGACGGCCGACTCGTCCAGGTTGGGCGGCAGCGGCAGCTGTACGAGCACGGCGTGGAAGCGGCTGTCCTCCTCAACATCGATGATGCGAGAGATGAGCTGCTCCTGGGAGATGGAATCGCTGAAGTGAAACGTCTCGGAGAAGATGCCGGCGTCCTCTGCGGCGTCGCCCTTGGAGCGGACGTAGGAGATGGAGGAGGGGTTCTCGCCGGCGAGGACGAAGGCGAGGCCGGGGATAACGCCATGCTCGGCCAGCTTGCGGGCGCGTTCGGCTACCTCGGCTCGGACCTGCGCGGCTATAGCGCGGCCATCGATGATTTGGGCGGACCCTTCGGCTTCGCTCAGGACAGGCATGCGGGGATATAATAACGCACCGGCATCGCCGCTGTCCCAGAGCACAATTGTATAGCGGCGAGGTTAGCGAAGCGGGTAAGGGCGCCTACGATATAATGGCGCACAGCAGCCGAGGAGGAATACGATGACTCGCCAGCTAGAGCACGAACACCTGCATCACGACCCGTCGCCGATGACGGGAGAGCGGTTCGCCCAGCTGCGTGAGGCGATGGCGAAGCGCGAGGAGAGCGCCCCTACGGTGGGGGATGAGGCGCCGGACTTCGAGCTGCCTGTCCTGGATAGGAAGGGCGCCACGATGCGGCTGTCGGAGCTGCGGGGCAAGCCTGTCGCGCTGATCTTCGGGTCGTACACCTGACCGCCGTTCCGGCACCAGGCGGGTCGCCTGGAGGAGATGTACGGTCGGTACGGTGAGCAGGTGGCGTTCTTCGTGGTGTACATCCAGGAGGCGCACACCACGGACGGCTGGCAGGTGCCGGACAACGAGCGTGAGGGGGTGGTCTACGAGCAGCCGAAGAGAGCGGAGGAGCGGGAGGCGGTGGCGGAGGCGTGCACGGTGGGCCTGAAGCTTTCGATTCCGACGCTGATCGACGAGATGACGAACGAGGTGGACCGGGCGTATGCAGCGCTGCCGGACCGGCTGTACCTCATCGACGCAGAGGGACGTATCGCTTACAGGAGCGGGCCGGGCCCGATGGGGTTCAAGCCGCAGGAGCTGGAGGCGGCGATCGGCGCGTTGTTGGAGCGACGAAGAGAGCCCGAAGCAGCAGGAGGTTGAACCATGCCAAGCACAACAGAGACCGTCGTAGGGTCGGTGGATGCGCTGTGGCGCTACCCGGTGAAGAGCATGCAGGGTGAGGAGGTCGAGGAGTCGGAGGTAGGTCCGCGGGGGCTGGCGGGGGACAGGGCGTACGCGCTGTTCGAGCCGGAGGTCTATCTGGCGCGAGATGCGGATGCAGACGCAGCGCCGGTTATCATCCACGTCAGCGGGACGTTCGGCGACGTCTACCTGGCCTAGCAGAACTATCATGTCAACTTCGTTCAGCTTCCTCATTCGCGACGGTCTGGAAAGTGATCTGGATGCCTGCCTGGAACTGGATCACACCTACCAGACCGAATATGACTCGCGGAACAACGTCGTCCGTACGCTCGATCCCAACAACATTGAGACGCTCGTGATCTATGACCCGCTCAGTCGCCCGATCCAGGTCGTCCGCGACATGAACGGCAACGGCGCCGACCCGCTCGAACCCGCTGATATTCTGATCGAGCAGGTCTTCGACG
>JADFRV010000019.1 GCA_022561095.1 Chloroflexota bacterium
TGGCAAACAGATACAGATTCGGCAATTCGGTGTATATGTTGCAATCCTTCACTTTATTGTGCATCGAATTGGGCGGCAATCATTAGTTTGCGCTGCCCAAATGTCAACGAACAATCGGCCATACATTGTCTGATCAACACAGTGATTCGTCAGAGGCTCATAATGCCCGCAAACGTCGGCATTACGTCAAGTTGATGCATGCTATTGTCGCAAATACTACGCAAGCTTCACTACTTCAGCAATTTCGGCGAACAATCTCGTCACCTAATAATAAGGAACAGCGTATGCAAAGTTGTCGGCGCATGTGCGTCTGGCCCAGGTCGTATCAGCACGAATCCGCGAACTGAAGGCTTATCTCATGCTGCTCTAGACAGCTCAGCAGCGCCAGGTGAAAAGGGACGGTGCACGGTAGGTTTCATCGAGTTCCATACGCCGCGACCAGCGACAGCTGGCACCAACCCAGTACCGCGCGCGGACTCCTCACGTGGCGAACCAGCAACGACCCCCCCGCGCTTCCGATTCCGAGCCCCGCGAGGAAGACCGCGAGAATGATGGTGAAGGTGTACACGGTCCCGCCGAACACGAGGGAGAGCAGGCGCGTCCAGACGACCTGCGCGCCCAGCGAGGCCAATCCGGAAAGAGCGATGACGACGTAGACTGTGCGGTGGGCGTAGACCGAAGGCAACGCCAGCGCCGACGGAGCGCGCGAATCGAAGCTCGCGCGCGAAGCCAGGTACAGGGACGCCGCCGCCACCGCCGCGTTCAGCCCGACCGCGACGAAGGTGGCCACGTAAAGGTCGTACACGCGAAGCAGGAAGAATCCCGCCAGCAGACAGCCCGCCACGCCGCCGACGATGTTCGCGGTGTAGAAGAGCCCCATGCGAGACGTACCCGTTCGTGTGGTTTCCAGCCAACGCGAGATCGCGGGCAGGGTCGCGCCCATCAGGACGGTGGGCGGCAACAGGCAGATCAGACAGACCAGGGCGCGGAACAGGATTCCCGCAGGGCCATAACCGACGACGGCGACATAGAGCATTCCGACGAGCGGGAGCACACCCAGCAACGCGATGCCCAGCGCGCCGATTCCCGCCTCCAGATAGGCGTAGACGCGCAGCGGATGGTGCGTAGAGGAAATCCAGCGCGGAAAGCCCAAGCTCCCCAGGCACATACCGCCCATGAAACTCGTCAGGACAATCGCGAGCGAGATCGCCGAGGCTCCGATCACCTGACGCAGCAGCTGGAACCAGACCAGCTCGTAGATCAGCGCGGCGCAGCCGCTGGCGACCAGAAGCAGCGACAGGGGTGCGACGAAGCGGCTCGCAGCGGGAGGGTCGCCCGGATTTCCGCCTCGACTCATCGCCGTTGCCTCCCTTCGGGTAAGCCCGCGTTCGACTGGCCAGCATCCGGTAAGGCTGCCTTTGGGGGGGCCGAGCTCCAGTGTTCAAGCAGATTGCGAATCTCGTGGGCGGTGGTCATCGTGAAAGGGCCACCTCCAGTTGATGGACGCGAGGATCTTCGTGTGAAATCAGCTCGGAATCAAGACGGGGTACACCGAGCACGTACGTTCATTCAACTCCCTACCACCAACTTCCTACGTCGCCGGCGGCGTTCGTGTTGAGCGCGCTGGGATCCGTCCCTCGAGTGGCTGATTGAAATAACTTTCGATAATAGACATTCGAGCGATCTACCTGTACCGACCCTATTCGATTTCCGACTCTGGGGAGAGGTCCGGCGTCGTGGGGCTCGCGTCCCGCGGAGATCTCCGAACTCGCGTCACGGCGTTTTTCTCCGCTATCGGGGGGAGGTCCCAGGATCCCTCTTCCAGCATTCGCTCGACCTTGCGACGTGCCGTTCCACAACGCAGGTCTTGGCAACGACTCCAAATGTCATCGAGCACGTCTTCATCGAACGGAACCGCGTGATTGTAATGCGTGGCATAGAGGCTCACCAGTTCCCATACCCTCGCGTAGGGCAACGTGGAGGCACCGAACTTCCTATCGAAGAGCCTCTGCACATCGCCGATCTCGTTTGGCGCGAGATCCGCTTGCCGAGCTCTCGCACCCCTCCGCATCTCCGCAAGAGCGGCTTGCCGACGGGTTGACTCCGGATGATCGTACGCCCAGCGAGCGAAGAATGTCACGCACTCCTTGATGCGGTGGAAGCGGCAATTCTCACGCGCGCCCGCCTCGAGGAGCTCCTCCGGGTACGCGTCACTAACTCCCCCGTAGCGGCGCAGCAGCGAGTTGCGGAGCGACACATTCTGGTGCTCTTCGTTGACGTACAGGGGCAGCGCGCTTTGCTCGCCGCCGGGGAAGAAGGCGCGCGCTGCCAGGTGGCTCAGGATCGGATGGCGCAGCGTATGGACCGGGCCCTCGCGCTCCACCGCATGGAGCGTTCCCAGCGGCAGCAGCTCGTGGGCGATCAGCTGCGGGAAGCTATCGATCTCGACCCGCGCGAATGCCGCCGAGAAGTCGGGCTGCCCGAAGCGCTCTTCGAGCGCGTCGACGTCGAGGGCCCGGGCGGGTCGATCGAAGCCGAGCAGCAGCAGGTCGCCGCGCAGGGTGAACCAGACGGAGACATGGGGAAAGACGGAGGCGTAAGTGCGCAGGACCAGCTTCACGACCTCGACGTTGGTCTCGTAGACGTGGAACCACTGGCCGAAGACGCCGCCCGGCGCGAGGCGTGAACGCGCGGCCTCCAGGAATTCGCGGCTGTAGAGCATCTCGACGCCAGTGACCCAGGGGTTGCTCGGCTCGGAGACGATGACGTCGTAGTCCCCTTGGCTTCGCAGCAGCGTACGGTAGGCGTCGCCGCGTTTGACCTGGATCTTGGGGTTCTTCGAGGCCGCGAGGTTGCCGTGGTCGAAGAGCGGGTTGGCGGCGATCACACCCCGGGAGATCTCCGCCACGGTCACCTCGCGGGTCTCGTCGAGGGACGCGAGTTCGCCGGCAGTGACCCCCGTCCCCAGCCCGATCACGAAGCAGCGCTCGTGTCGCTCGGCCATCAGGGCCGGCACCAGGGCGGCGAGGGCCATCGTCGCATAGTCGCCCTCGAGGGATCCGTCGGATTTGCCGTTGACGATGATTGCGAGATTCTCCGGCTTCCCGTTCGGTCGCCACACGCTCACCGTACTGGTGGGATCGTCGTCGTAGAAGATCACCTCGCCGGCTAGTCCACGTCGACGATGAAAGAACTCATCCGGTCCCAGAAAGCTCGCGTCCTGCGGCTCACGCGAACGGAAGGTCCCGGCAGTGAGACGATCGACGGGCCACGGCGGCAGGAACGCCAGCGCCATCAGGAACGCCGGCGCCATCACGGTCGGAAGTGCGACGAGCGCGGGGACGATCCGCAGCGCGGGTCGCAGCACGACGAAGGTCAGGATCGCGGAGCCGACGATCAGGGCCGCCAGAGCGATCCGATAGACGTGGTGCAGATCGAGCCAGAAGAGCAGCACGTAGCCGCCGAGGAGCGCCCCGAGCAGCGAGCCCAGCGTGTTCCAGGCGTAGAGCCGACCCGCCACCGAGCCGAGGTCGCGAACCTCGCGGCGCAGCTCGTGGAAGAGCAGTGGCAGCAGGGCCCCCGAGAGACCGATGGGCACGGCAAGAAACGCGAGCATCGCGAGAAAGGTCACCAGGTGGTAGGCGTAGAACGCTGGATCCGCCCGGCTGAACAGCACGCGGATCGCGTGGGCCCAGTAGGTGACGTCCGCCAGCGCGAAGTAGAGCGGAAAGAGCAGGGCGACCAGAAGCCACGCGCAGCCGAGGACGAGTCCGGCTGGGATCCGCGGCAGCGCCGAGACGGCCAGACTCCCGATCGCGATGCACAGCACGAAAACGGCCACCACCATGGCGAAGGTGAACTGCGACGAGCCGAAAGCGAGGGCTCCGAGGCGGTTCAGGGTGGTCTGGAGGGCCATCATCGCAAAGCCGGCCAGCAGCGCGACCGCGGCCCAGGCGACGAAGCGCGGAATCGGCTCGGCCTTCGCGGGCTGCGTGAGATCGGGTGCGATGCGCGCAGCGCGGCGCTCGAGGAGGAAGAAGCTCGCGGCTGCAACGAGATTCAAGACGCCCATCGTCAAGACCACGCCATCCAGGCCCAACAGGGGGACCAGGAAGAAACCCCCGGCCAGAGCGCCCGCAAAGGCCCCGAGCGTGTTGGCGCCGTAGATCCAGGCGTGGACGCGGGTCGCGTGTTCGAGGTCGCCCGCGAGGGCCAGGGTGAGGATCGGAATCGTACCCCCCATGAGCACGGCAGGCGGACCGATCAGCAGGGCCGAGAGAGCGACGTCGAAAGCGAATCCCAGCGCGTCGTGGTCGATGGGGCCGAGAAGCGATAGGTACTGCGCGGCGCTGAAGAGCAGCGGGAAGAGCAGCGCGTAGACTCCGATTCCAGCCTCGACGAGCGCGTAGAATGAGAGCAACCGCACGGGGCGGCCCCGCTGTCGGGCGCGCTCCACCAGCCAGCGCGTGGCCCGGCCAAAGACGGCGTAGCCGACCGCGAGCCCGCCGAGGAAGATGCCGAGCACCGCCGCCGTGGCCTCGCCATGCGATCCGAGGAGCGTCGCCAGGTATCTCTGCCAGGCCACCTCGTAGACGAGGCCGGTGAAGCCCGTGAGGATCGTGAGCAGCAGCGCGATCAGCCGGATCATCAATTCCCTCTCTTCGTGCTGGGGGCCTCGAGTCACGCTGCCGCAGGTCGCGGCGCGATGCCGCGCCGCCGTCGAATCACCCTAGCGGAGCGCGCGCCAGGCTCGATCCCGCTTCCCCAGCGCCTCCTTCACGATCTCGGCTGGGATACCGATTCGACCGCGCGGAGTGGCCCCTATTCGGCCTTCACCTCCGCGCCCGCTCCCTCGGCCTTCACATCCGCTTCCTCGGCCTTCACCTCCGCGTCCGCTCCCGAGCGCCTCCTCTTACGCCGCTCCTTCCGAGGCTGCTGAACTTCGGCCGCCAGGCGCGCCCGGTTCATGTCGAAGATTGGACGCTGCTCTTCCGAGAGGAGCGCCCGCATCTCCTCGATGCACTCGTCCGGACTCTTGCGCTGCTTGCGAAGAGGGCGGCTCTCTGCGCGGATGGCGCGGATGCGCTCCGTGTCGCCCTGCTGCTGGGCGGTGCCGAGCTCGGTGCGCAGCTCCACGGAGCGCCGTCCATACTCCAGCTGGGCCTCGATGATCGCGTCCACCCCGCGAGACTGCTCTGCGCTGAGCTCGATGCCGTCGAAGAGCACCACACGCGCATGGGCCAACCGCTTCTCCCCCCGCTGGGATCGGAGCTCGCGTCGCTCGCGACGCTGCTCGGCCCTCCCCGCAGTCGGCGTCGCATCGCGGACCCCGGAATCCGCGCTGTCCGGCGCTTCCCGCTCCGCCAGGGCCGCCGTCTCCGCGTTCGCGGAGCCCACAGCGAGACTGACGCCGGTGATCGCAACCAGGATTGCGACTGCGCTGCGCAGGCCTACCGCACGCACTACTGGACTCCGTAGCCCAGGGCGCGCAGCTGATTCATCTGCATCTCGTCGATCTCGACGCTTGGGGTGTCCTCTCCCCAGGGCGGAGGCGGGCTCTTGAGATAGGCGACGGCTCGCTCCTTGAGCCTCTCGGTGACCTCGGGATGTTGCTGGACGATATTGCGCTGTTCGCGGGGGTCCGCCGACTTGTCGTAGAGCTCCGTGCGCTCCGGAGCCCCCGCGCGGAACATCAGGCGCCAACGCCCCTGGTTGACGGCGACCATCGGCCGAGGCACCTCCTGGGTCCTTCCCCAGGCCTGGTCGATCTGCGCGAACGCCACGCCGTCGTCCTCGCCTTCAGGGGGCGTTTCGCCTCTCGCCGCGGCGACGATCTCCGGCAACATGGAGCGCCCATCCACGTCGGGAAGCGCGGGCAGACCCAGAATGTCCAGCACCGTGGGCCACAGATCGACGTTCTCCGAGCGCGCCTCGACGACGATGCCGGGATCGAGCCGGAAGGGGAAGCTCAGGATCAGGGGCGTCTGGGTCACCTCGCCGTAGACGTTCCGGGCGTGCCCCTCGCCGCCGTGCTCACCGAAGGCCTCGCCGTGGTCGGAGCTGAACACGACGAGGGTGTTCTCGCGCAGGCCGAACTCCTCCAGACCGCGGAACAGATGCCCCAGCAGGCTGTCGACCCAGCGGATCGAGTTGTCGTAGGAGTCGGAGTAGCTGGTGCCGAACAGTGCGGTGTCCTCGCTGTAGAGATACTGGTGCACGTCCATCATGTGAAGGTAGAGAAACCAGCGCTCGTGGCCGTGGGCGCGCAGGAATCCGAAGGCGGAGAAGAGAATGTCGCGGTCGTCCCCGTCGAGAGAGTGGTTGGGGTTCTCGAGACGCACGCGGTTGCGGCGCTGGGAGCGCGGGCTGAGGTAGATCTCGAAGCCCTGGGAGAAGCCGAAGTTCGGATCGATCCAGCCGTTCCTCCAGATGCCCGCGGTCCGGAAGCCCGCCTCCTGGAAGATCTCCGCGGGCATGCGGGCCTCCGGGGAGACCACGTCGTAGGCGCGCAGCACGCCCTGCTGGCCAGGGACTGTCGCCGCCTGGACGAAATCGCCGTGGTGGTCACCGTCGCCCTGGTAGCGATCGCCCTCGGGAACGTGGCCATCGGCTTCGCCTGCGGCATAGCGCTCCACTTCGCCCTTTCGATAGGAAGCCGGATGCTCCAGCGAGCGGGGTTGCTGTCGCCCCGGCCACAGCCGCCGGCGGTCCAGAACGCCCCATCCGAAGCGAGGACGGCCTGACATGCTCCCCGTATCCCGGCTCCTGGACGGCACCGTTCGCCCGGCCGACGCGCTTCGTTACGGGCGGTCCACCGCCAAGCTACCACCACACCTCATCCACTACTCGGCGGACAAGAAGCCGGTGGTGGTCTGGAACCTCACCCGTCGCTGTAACCTCCATTGCATGCATTGCTACTCCGATTCCCATAACCGAGAGTACCCCGGCGAGCTGACGACCGATGAAGGTCTTCGCCTCATCGATGATGTCGCCGGCTTCCGCGTGCCCACGATGATCTTCTCCGGCGGCGAGCCCCTCAAGCGGCCGGACATCTTTCAACTGGTTGCCCACGCCAGACGGCGCGGCCTCCGCTGCGTGCTCTCGACAAACGGTACTCTCATCTCGGCGGCTGCGGCGGAACGCATCCGCGATGCTGGCTTCGCCTACGTCGGCATCAGCCTGGACGGCCTCAGGGAGGTGCACGATAAGGTGCGAGGCAAAAAAGGCGCCTTCGATGAGGCGCTGGCCGGCATCCGCCGCTGCCGCGACCTCGGCGTCAAGGTCGGCGTTCGCTTCACCCTCCATCGCAAGAACGTGGACCAGCTCGCGGGTGTGTTGGACCTTCTGGAATCGGAGAACATCCCCCGCTTCTGCATGTACCACCTGGCCTACGCCGGCCGCGGCGACCGCATACGCAAGTACGACCTCGATCCGAACGAGACACGGGCGGCCGTGGACTACCTGTTCCAGCGCGTGAAAGAGTTCCATCAGCGCGGCGTGGGCAAGGAGATCCTGACCGTAGACAATCACGCGGACTCCGCCTACCTCTACCTGCACCTGCGTGAGGAGGAGCCGGAGCGCGCAGAGGAGGTGCACCGCCTCCTGGCCTGGAACGGCGGCAATCAGTCCGGCGTTGGGATCGCCTCCGTCGATCCGCAAGGCGACGTGCACGCGGACGTGTTCTCCTGGCATTACAGCTTCGGCAATGTGCGGGAGCGCCCGTTCAGCTCCATCTGGCCCGATACGTCGCACTCCCGGATGGCTGTCCTCAAGAACCGTCAGCCCCATCTGAAGGGCCGCTGCCGCGGTTGCCGGTTCTTGGACATCTGCAACGGTAGCCTGCGTGCCAGGGCCGAGAGCTACTTCGGCGATTTCCTGGCCCCCGACCCGGCCTGCTACCTTACCGATGAGGAGATTGGTCTAGGCGCGGGCTCCCCCGATGCTGAGACCGCCCAGGAGTGGCCGGTGCCCGTCCAGACAGCCCGAAAAGAGACACGGTGAGCAAGCGACCGGCACAACCAGACGCTAGGGCGATGAGGCGTGGCAACGACGCCCGTCTGGCGGCCGCCAACTTCGACCTCGCCCCCTTCACCCTGGCCTGGGAGATCACGCGCGCCTGCGCCCTGTCTTGCCTTCACTGCCGCGCCGACGCCCAACCTCGCCCTGATCCCCGCGAGCTTACGACCGCCGAGGCGATAGGCGTCATCGACCAGATCCGTGACCTGGGCAACCCCATACTGGTGGTCACTGGCGGCGACCCTCTGATGCGTCGCGACGTCTACGATCTGCTGGCCTACGCGGTCGATAAAGGGCTGCGAACCTCCCTCGCCCCCAGCGCCACGGCGCTGGTTACCGCCAAGAACCTGGCTCGCGTACGCCGGGCCGGAGTCCGCCGCGTCGCCATCAGCCTGGACGGCCCCACCGCCCAGGTGCACGACCGCTTCCGCGGTTTCAGCGGCTCCTTCCAGCGGACGCTGGAGATCATGCGCGACGTGAGGGAGGCGGGGCTCGCCCTCCAGATCAACACCACCGTCAGCCGCTACAGCTTGCCGGTGCTGGCCGAGATGCCGGAGGTAGTGGCCAAGGCTGAGGCGGTCCAATGGAGCGTATTCTTTCTAGTTCCTACGGGCCGCGGCAAGGCCGAGGACATGATATCCGCTGAGGACCACGAACTGCTCTTCCACTGGCTGTACGACCTCTCCCGCCACGCCCCCTTCGACGTCAAGAGCACTGCCGCGCCGGCCTACCGCCGCGTGGCCGTTCAGCGAGCGAGGGGGGAACGCAGGGATGAAAGCGGACAGGCTGTCAGATCGGTAGCCGGGGCGGGCTACCGCTTCAAGGATGGGCTGGACCGGCCCGGCCTCGGCGTCAACGACGGCAAGGGGTTCGCCTTTATCTCCCATATCGGGGAGGTCTGTCCTTCGGGTTTCTTGCCCTTGATTGGCGGTAACGTGCGCGAGCGGCCGCTGGCCGATATCTACCGCCGGTCGCAGCTCTTCCGTGACCTCCGCGATCCCGAAAAGCTGAAGGGAAGGTGCGGCGCCTGCGAGTTCCGCGCCGTCTGCGGCGGCAGCCGCGCCCGGGCCTGGGCGGTCACCGGCGACTACCTGGCCGAGGATCCGTCATGTATTTACCAGCCGGCAAGGGAGAGCTATGCCCCGGACCGCTAGCGCGATTAGGGTCGTCCTGGCGTTCTAGCAGCAGGGTGTCAGATGCAGGCTCACTCACAGCTAGGACTCGCATCAAGTCGTCCGGCTCATTAAGGTTAAGAAATGAGAGGCCCTCGGGGTCGAGCCGTTGGACGGTGGCGAAGGGTAGGGTTCTCATGCGGACGCGCGATAGCAGATCGGTTAATGCGAGGAGGTCCCGGGTCAGGAGATCTTCCACCGTCGCCAGGCAGGCCTTGGCGTAGATGGAGTGCAGGGGCTGCCACCTCCCCCCTATGCTGGGCACCAGCGCCTCATAATCTCGAGGGAGGTCGGCCATGTAGCGCAGCAGGCGCGGGTTGAGGAACGGCATATCGCAGGCCACTGCCAGGGCGAAGGGGGCGTCGATCGCCCGCAGGCCGGCATGCAGCCCCCCCATGGGGCCGCAACCGGCGACGATGTCGGTCACACGACGTGCTGGCAGGGCGAGATCCGCATAGCGACCGGTGGCCTCCGTGACCACCACAACTTCGCCGCAGATGCTCTTCAGGACCTCCACCACTGACAGGATCACCGGTCGGCCGTCCGGCAGGGCGAGACGTGCCTTGTCCGTACCCATGCGCTGGCTCTTCCCACCAGCGAGAACTATCCCGGCAGTGGGATCCGACACCACTGCTAATCTCTCCTTGCAGCTCGCGACACCTGGGGCCGCAGGCCGAACGTGGCCTCCAGCAGGTCCGCCACCTCCGCCGCCTCGTTCAGCCCGAACTGGGGCACCGGCAGGTCGAACGCCTGATCTGACACAATGGCCAGCAGTTCCTCTCGCGGCGAGACAAGCTCTGAGCCTCTCTCTCGGCGCGACACCTCGATCTTCGGTCTGCTCGCGCTACGATATCCCTCAGCCAACACCATATCCACCCGGTCGGCGACCATGGCCGCTAAGTCGTCCAGCGTTCGCTCCTCATCTACACTCTCCAGCATCGCCAGTTTGTGCGGAGCCGAGATAAGCACGATGTCGCTGCCTGCCTGGCTCAGCCGCCAGGTGTCCTTGCCGGGATGGTCCATTTGAAAGTTGTGCGCGTCGTGCTTGATAGCCGCCACCCGGTAGCCGTGGCCCTTGAGCTCCTGGATGAGCTTCTCCAGGAAGGTGGTCTTACCGACACCGGAGTTGCCGACGATGCTTACTACTGGAAACACGACCTCACACCATTCAGCTCAGCTACACTCCTTTGACCCAGGTCCGCGGGCCCGCCCACTGGACGGCCCCGCTGAGGAGGGCCACGCCCACTAGCAGCAACAGGTGGTGGTAGGTGGATTCCGCCATGTACCCGGCGAGCAGAACCAAGAGCAGTCCCGCCGCAGTCCAGAATGCGTCGCCACTACGCCAGCAGGCCACCAGCGTCAGCAGGTACAGCGCCAGGGCCAGGAGATAGATAGGGAAAGGCAGGAACAGGCTGAGGCCGGTGGTCCAGAGGGCTAGGATGGCCATCGTAGAAGCGGGGGACAGGCCGGCGAGCGTGAGCGCGAGCAGCACGGCCGCCACCGCCGCCAGGCCCGCTTTTCCCACCCAGCGCCAGCGGGGAAGGCCCCAGGCCCAGAAGGCGGCAGCAGCGGCCACCACCGCCAGCGCTTCACCCAGCCGCAGCACTTCGATGGTCAGCGGCGGCACCGCTCCGTAGTCCAGAATCTGGTAGAACAAGTAGCTGAGAACATAATACTGATAGCTGAGGTAGGCGGCTGCGACCAGAATCAAGGCCAGCGTGGCTGCGGGCCCGACACGCCTCTCACTAACGGTTACGATAGTGATGAACCCAACGAGCAGGGCGACCGTCACCCCGAACAAGGCGTCGGCAGCGGGCGCATCAATTATCAAGCTCAGCGCCAGGCCGGAAAGCATCGCCAGCGAGAGGCCGACAAGGGCCACACGGCCCAGGCTGCTCTCCATTCGCTGCACCATGGAGGCAAGGATCACCACCACCAGCCCTATCGCCAGCAGCGAAGCGAAGTTGAAGGCGAGAGAGCCGAGGAACGAAGCCGCCTGGAATGCGCCGGCCACGCCTTCTCCCTTGGGGACGTGCACTCCGATCCGGATCACCCCACGCAGCAGCAGCGTCTCCGCCAGGACTGCTGCCAGAAGCACGGCTGTCAGCTGCTGTAAGCCAGTGGCCGTTAGGGCTGGCAACCATATTCGCTTTGCGGCCGCGCGGCGCGGCGCGGCTCCCTCCAGCATGGCCTATCCCTTCCCGCGCTGTCTGCCGTACAGGGCCAGCACCAGGGCCAGCACGGTCCCCCCCAACACCACGAGTACGATGAGCCAGACGGTGACTCCGCCGCCCGCCTCCGCCACCTCCGGTGACACCTCCAGCGTCAGGAACTGGGACACGGACTTGATGCCATCGCGCTCACCGCTTGCGCCGTCCCAGACGGCGAAGGCGACGTTGGTGCTCTCCTCCTCAGCGAACTGGGAGTAGTCGCCGTCGGCGCTCAGGTCGCGGGCGAACAGGACCCGCCAAGTGCCGTCGCGCCACTCGCCGGAGCCCTGAACCAGCTGATCCGGCGCCTGGGTGAGGGTGCCGAAGCTCCCAGCCAGGAGGTTGTCCACCGGGGTGGTCCGGTGCTCCCGGGCGAATACGTTGCCGACGGCACGGGCCGGATAGAACACCTCCTCGTCCTCAAAAGGGTAGAGGTCCACGTGGGCGTCGGGGTAGGTGTCCTCCACATCGACGAAGCCCTGGTCGATGTCGGCCTGCCAGGCCGCCTTCCACTGCCAGACGTTCACCGGCGCAGTCGGATCGCCCATGCAGAAAGAGGGTACGGACTCACCCTCGCTCACGGGAAACTGCACGGCCGCAGCGTCACTGAACTCTGTTTGGCGGCTTACCAGCGTGTCCTGGGAGTCGTCCTCCCATTCCAGAAGCACATACAGGCGCTGGCCGTCATGAAGGGCGCGGGCGGTGACGGTGCGGTCGCCCCCTCCCTTGGGCGGCGTGATATTCTGGGCGCTCAGAGGCGCTTCCACGGGGTTCGCCCGTCTCCAAGCCCCGTCGAAGGGGTCGTCCAGGGGAATGTCCAGCTCGCTTCGTTTGGCCACGAGCGTAACCGTCTGGGAGGACGCGAGCCGCATGTCAGTTAGGGTTAGCGCGGTGGCCGCGATGAGCGCCAGCAGCGTTATCCCGACGACCGTCCATCTAGCGCCGCTGTGCATCGTCATCTCCCGACCTGCCTACTGGCACCCCTCGGCTACCGGACAGCTGAAATCCTCAGGGCTCTGCTTCCGCCAGTCGGCACTGACGGAGACGGCTTCCGGATGCGCCCTGAGGAACTCCACCTCAGCCGTGAGGAACGCCTCCACGAGCGATGCCAGGCAACCGTAGTAGCCTCCGTTGGCCTTCTGGCCCAGCCGCTGCGCGAACCGAGTCGCCCACCGACCCAGGTGGTCCTGCACGAACTTTCGCTGGACGTCCCGGCAGAGGCGGGCCTTGGCGGGGCCGTGGTGTGTCAGCGCATACGCCTCCTTGTACGTCAGGAAGTGCATGAACTCCAACTCGACGCTTATGTGGTCCAGCCGCTCCTTGTCCGCTATCTCCAGGCCGAATGCACGGAAAAAGCCACCTATGTCGCTAAGCTCCTGGGTCTCCTGGAAGATGTGGCTGGCGGTGTAGAACGTCTCGCAGGGCGGGCAGTCGAGAGACAGGATGTGGGTGAAGATCCGCCGGTGCTCGGTCTGAAGCTGGGTCGCGTCCGCGCTCTGCAGCTGCTCGCCGAACGCCGCCAGCAGCGGAGCCACACGCGCTGGCAGCGGCGCCGCCGCCCGCTGGGCCTGGGGCAGGTCTACCTCCTGGAGGGCCGACACCGCCTCCTGGCTGGGATAGACCAGGGCCTGGGACATCAGCTGGTAGAGGGCGCTACGGGAGAGGGCCCGCCCTGCCGCTTTTTCCTTTCGAGTGTCCCTTGTCTGCGTTACCACCTGCCCACCTCAGATCGAGTTCTGGTACTGCTCGGGACGTATGTGGAAGGGCTCCTGCAGGGACAGCCGCACGGCCTCGTTCCCTTCCCTATCGAACCCGATAACCGTGTCGTTATGCATCTGGAACGGGCGGCCGTTGATCTCAGTGTCCAGCACCTTCTCGCCCTCTTCGATCTCGTAGCGGAAGATGATCTTCTGGCTGGCCCGGAACAACTGGAGGACAGCCTGAAGCTCCCGCGAGGGGTTGGTGTAACGGTCTATCGCCTCGTCTACGCCGGGGCCGAACATCTGACGCAGGTGGGGGCGGGGGACCCAGCGGGGCGGTATGTAGTAGATGTTGGGCTCGGTGCCGAACTGGGGGTAGAGGGGCAGGGCCACCTTTTCCTTGCGGACCAGGAAGTAGAGGGGGTTGCTGGCGTCCTCGGCCCAGTCGCCGTCCTCGATGCGCACCAGGCTCTGCAGGCGGATCTTGCCCACGCAGGTCGCCATGCAGCGTGACTCCATCGGCACGCCCTCGGTCAGGGGGTCGCTGCCTTCCACCCTGGGGTAGCAGCCGACGCACTTCTCGCTGACCCGCATGTTGGGCCGGTACATCGACTTCTTGTAGGGGCACTGCTCCACGCACTTGCGGTAGCCGCGACAGCGCTCCTGATCGATGAGGACGATGCCATCCTCCGGGCGCTTGTAGATGGCGTTGCGGGGGCAGGCCGCGAGGCAGGCCGGGTAGGTGCAGTGGTTGCAGATGCGCTGCAGGTAGAAGAACCAGGTGTTGTGCTCCGGCAGTTGCGTGCCCTTGGAATGCAGCTCGTTGGGGGCTCCTTGAGGGCCCTTGGCGGTGTCCTCGTACAGGTTGGGAGAGGTCCACTCCTGATCGGTCGGCAGGTAGCCGAGAGCGTTCTCGTTGCCGTCCGCGGCGGCCGCCTCGAAGATGGTCTGACCCTGGTAGACGCCGTAGGGCTGCCGGTCGCTTTGCTGGCCACCGTTCCACACCTGCCCGCCGGGGTTAGCCTCCTCCAGAAGTTGGAGGAGCTTGACGTCCCAGTGGTGGGGGTAGCCGCCGTAGGGCTTGGTCTCCACGTTGTTCCACCACATGAACTCCTGGCCGCGTGAGAACGTCCAGGTGGACTTGCAGGCCATGGTGCAGGTCTGGCAGGCGATACAGCGGTTGATGTTGAACACCGCCGCGAACTGCCACTGGGGATGGGCTTCCTCGAGCCGGTAGTCCATCTCCCGGCCCAGTTGCCAGTTGTAGACCTTGGCCATTGTGGCTAGCCTTCCTTCACCTGGGTCAGGTCTCCCGCCAGGTACTTGTTCATCACTTCGTTCTCCTTGGCCGGGGTGAGGCCGGTCGTCGCCGGCTCCCACACACCTTCCCCATCCGGGCCACCGGGCTCTGCCTTGGTGATCCTGACCAGCGTCTCCTTTGGCACCGTGTTTATCGCGTGGTTGTCCGCCTCGCCACCGAACATGAAGGCCACCGCCACCTTCTTCTTGTGGAACAGGGTGTCGGTCTGGTGCATCGGCATCGCCCAATCACGGGTCAGGCTCTGGTGTGAGCCGTAGCGGAGGTTAGCCTGATAGCCGGTGTCCTCCGAGACTGCACGGCCATCGGGCCGGGTCTCGTGGGCCTTCACCGACCTCTCGGTGGCCATGGACGGGGAGTGCTTGATCATGATCACGTTGTACGGGTAGGCAGGGTTGAACTTGGCCCGCAGCATCAGCCGCGCCACCTTGTAGAACGGATCGTCCTCACTCCATCCAAGGTAGGGACGGTCGGCCGGGTTGGCGTCCACGAAGACATAGTCGCCGTCCTCGATGTCCAGGTCCTTGGCCGCCTCGGGGTTGATGTGGAGCTGGTGCTCGCCGACGCCGGGCATCCGCTTATCCTGGCGGTAGGGGTCGCCGAAGTTGGAGTCCCAGATGGCGTGCCAGTCGACAGAGCTCCACTGGGAGTGGACGCGGTGGCGCGTTTTTGGCGTCAGACAGTAGAAGTGGAATCCCTGCTCCCAGAGCGGGTTCTTCGTCTTCTTGACCTCCGCCCAGGACATCTTGTTGTTTGCCACCGTGCGCACGTCGCCGTCAAGGACCTCGCTCTGCAGCATCTCGGGGGTGATACCGAAATTGTCGGGCCGGATATAGGGGTTGCTGCTGACGATGACGTTAGGCATGTAGGGCGTTGCCTCCGGCCCCTCGCGGTGCACGACGAAATTCTCCCCATACTGGATCGCCTCCGGTATGTCGCAGTAGGCGTTCATGCGACCGGTGTCGGTGAAGAATGGGACGTTGTCATGAGTCTGTTCGTAGAAGGGAATGCGGGGGTAGGTGCGGAACATCATGAGGGCGGCGCCGGGCTCGCCGAACTTGCCGGCCATGATCTCATCCACCTTGTAGCCGGTAGTAGTGGTGGAGGAGTCCAGCAGCCGCTGCAGGTAGATCTCCGGCCGGCCCTCCAGGGCGAACTTCCAGTAGTCGGCCATCCGCGGGTCGTCCAGCTGCTCGCCGAGCTTCTTGGCCATCTCGGCGATGATGGTGACGTCGTCCTTGCTGTCGAATACCGGCTTAATGCCGTCCTTGCCCCAGATCTGGAGGAAGGGATTAGAGCAGGAGGCCGTGACCTCCAGGGACTGGAACTCCATCCAGGAGTTGGCGGGCAGGGTAACGTCGGAGTACTCGGCCGTGGCGGTCATCTCGATGTCCTGGTTGATGATCAGGTCAATCTTGGGGTTGACGTTCTTGATGAGCTCATAGGCCCACTTAGCGTTGTTGATGATGTTCACGTTGTTGAACCACATCACCTTTGTGGGCGTAGGCATGTGCGTCTTGCCGGTGAAGTTCTTGCGGCCGTCCCTCGGCGTTTCGACGATGAGAGCCTTGTCGCCGTGATCCCAGTAGGCTGGCTCCTCATCCTTCGCGTGCCCCTTGACTACGACATCCTTGCCCGAGGCTTTGGGGTCGAGGTTCGGCTTGAGGGGATCTTCGGCGACCCAGCCCTTGAAGCCGGGACCCGACCAGGGGGCGCTCTGGAAGAGAGCGGCCTTGTAGTTTCCGGCCCAGGTGTGGCATCCCGCTCCCGGCTGACCGATGTTGCCCGTGAGCATCAGCGGCAAATATGTCGCGCGGTTGTGAAGGGTGGCGTGGAACCAGTGGTTGACCCCTTCGCCAATGTGGATCGCCACCGGCTTGATCGTCGCGATGTCTTCGGCCAGACGCTCGATTAGCTCCTTGGGAGCGCCGGTGATCTCGTGCACCGTATCCAGGTCATAGTCCCGGAGGTGGACCTTGTACATCTCCCACAGAGTCATCACCTCCACCTCGCTGCCGTCCGCCAGCTTTACCTTGTTCTTATAGTCCAGCGCCGGATCAAGCCCCGCCTGGGTCATCCGCTCGCCGACTTCGTCGCGGGTGATCGCTTTCAGGCTGTCGCTCTTCTGGTCGAAGACGACGAAATCACCAAGCTGCTCGTACTGCTCCTGTTTGAGGCCGTGGAGGGCGAAGCTGGGGCCGTCCTTGGACAGGCCGGGCTTGTATCCCGCGAACACCTCGTGCGGGTGCAGCCGCTTCAGGTTATCGGTACGAACCAGCAGCGGGAAATCAGTGAACGACTTGACGAACGCCTCGTCATGCAGCCCGCGGTCCATGATGATCTTGGTCACGGCCAGGAAGAGCGACGTGTCGGAAATGCCCGGTCGCACCGGTATCCAGTAGTCGGACTTCGTCGCCGGTGGGCTGTACTCGGGCGTGATGGTCACGATCTTGCCACCGCGCTCCATTAGCTCGTTGAAGAAGTGGTTCTCCGGCATCTTGTTCTCGACTAGATTCTTGCCGCACTGAATATGGAGACGGCTGTTTCGCAGGTCGTTGAAGTCGCAGTCTGAGGTCTGGAGGCCGTGGACGAAGGGGTGGCCCGGGGCCTGGTCCCCGTGCCAGGTGTAGTTGGCCCAGTTGCGGCCGCCCAACGCCTCGTCCGGGTCTAGGCCGCGGACGTGGCTGTCCAGTAGGGCGAGCATGTTGGAGAACCGGTACATTCCGTACTTGCCGATGACGCCCAGCAGGCCCATGCCGCCCCGAAGCTTGAATGTCCGGGTGCCTGCCCCCTGCATCGCCTCGATCATCTCGGGCTGATACCCCTCGGCCTCCAGCCGCTGGGCGCCCTCGTCGCCGCTGTAGAACTCGGCGATGGCGATCATGCCGCGGGTGACGTAATCGTAGACCTCATCCCAGGACAGGCGGACGAACGTGTCCTGGCCGCGGGCGGTGAACATGTACTTGTCGCGATTGTCCGGCGTCAGCTCGGGGAATCCGTCGTCCGCCCACTGCTTCCAGCCCTGGCGCAGCATCGGGTGCTGGAGCCGATAGGGGCCGTAGACCCGACGGTGCATCGTCAGCCCCTTCTCGCAGCCGCGGGGATTCCAGTGGGCGGTAGCCTTGTTGCCCAGCAGGTCTGTGTAGCGGTCTACATCGTAGTTCTGCTCGATGCGGGTTACGATGCCGTTGCGTGTGAAGGCGCGCAGCCGGCAGGCGTGGGTATCGTTGGGCGAGCAGACCCAGGTGAAGCTATCGTCGTAGCCGTACTGGTCGCGATAGACCTTCTCCCAATCGCGGTTGGGGTAGTCCTCCAGGGGGTTGCTGCTAGACACGACCTGGAGGCGGCGAAGGGCTAGAGACGACGAACTGCCGACGATGATGCCCGTGGCTGCGGCCGCACCACCCAGCGCCAAAAACCTACGACGGGTCAATCTCTTCATTGACTATCTCCCGTCCCGTGATCGGACTTGGGCTCTCTTCTGGTCAACGATCTCGATGAGGCTGCGCACGAAGTCTTCCCCCTTCCTGCGCAGGATCTGGTGTGGCCCGCGATAGAAGGGATTGCGGAAGAGGCGCAGGATTCGCTCCCCGCTCCAGCCAATGCGGGCGTACTCCTCCACGAAGCACCAAGCCATCTCAGCCAGGGCCTCGTCATCGGGGCCCCGCTCTAGGCCGACGCCCACCAGGGCCATCGGGTCCTCGGGTTCCAGCCTTTTCATCGCCACGGTTCGTCTCCCTGGAGAAGTAGGGGGATCCATATTGTCCCAGACATGACGTTCTATTGTGATTGTCCGCACAATCGTCCCAGGCGTCAGTCAGGCAGCGCACCGACTTTCCCGTAGGGCTTTGCCCCACGGCATAATCCGTAGGCGGTCGGTTGAGCTCGAGGCCAGGAACACGACAACGAATATGAAGTGCTACAAGGGTTATGCCATGGATTACACGCAGGACGTAAATTCACTCCCGGCAGGAGGAAACTATCGCCATTAACAGCAAGTGCTGGCTTGTTCGAGTAAATGCCGCAAGTGCGGAGCGCTGCTTAAGCCAAAGGCGAAGCCGAAGAATGCCCGCACGCGCGCGCAATAGACCCCATCTGGCACGATCGGATTGAAACGCCTCGCCCTGCTGTGGGGCAGAACCCGACAGCGAGAGGGTGTTCTGCCCGACAGACGAGATAGGTCCGCAACATCTATTATTTCCGCAGGACACGCTAATTTAGCAACCGCTTAACCAGCTAATTGCCTTGAAAGGAGAGCAGTGTGGTCACCACAAGTGAGAACATCTACACGTTTGAACAGCAGCAGTACATTGATAGCCTGAAGAAGGGGAACTACGACTTCCAGTGGCTGAAGGACGAACGCCCAACCTGGGGCATACGGGCCAAGATCAAGGACCCTGAGCGGGGCCTAACCCTTCAGGACGCCAACGCTGCGTACGCCGGTGAGCCCGAGGACGCCCCGAAGCTTCGTACCATGGCGCCCCGCGGCGCCGTACTTGGTCCAGACCTCCCGGATATGGGGTACACATTAAACGAAAAGTACCTCGTCTGGGCCGAGAACGTCGTCCCCCTCTACGAAGAGGCCGTCGCCCGCCAGTGGAGCGCAACCCGCGACATTCCCTGGGACGAACTCAAGCCATTACCAGAGGACATCGAGCGCGCCCAGTGCCAGATAAGCACCCTCCTCACCGAGATCGAGATGATCGCCTCCGACTTCCCGGCGAAATGGCTCTGGCAGATGAACCAGCACTTCCACGAGGTCAAGATGTTCCTCTGCACCCAGGCCATGGACGAGGCGCGACACCTGGAGGTCTTCCGCAAGCGGGCGCTCGCCAACGGAGGCGGCCTCATGCACTGCCTCACCGGTACAGAGGTGTTCCTGCGCACAATCCTCCACGCGCCGACCTACATCCAGGGCTCCTTCCTCATGCACGTCCTGGGCGAGGGGCTGGTCCTGGACATCTTCCGCGGCGGCGAGTTCCTGGCCCAGAACAAGGTGGAGAAGGAGATCTACCGTCTGTGCATGCAGGACGAGGCCCGTCACGTCTCCTACGGCACGATGCACTTGAAGTACTTCTTCGAGCACCACCCGGACCGCGAGACGGCTCTCGCCGAGATGCACACCCTGGCCGACGTGGCGGAGATGGGCATCCCCGGCTTCCTCACTAACCCGTTCATCGTGGAGCCGCTGGCCGTTCTCATGGGCGGCGGCGCCAAGCACATCGATCGCGGCATGGACGCGGTGCGGCTGATCTGGGGCCGCATGCGCGAGGAGTACCTGAGCCGCTGCGAACTCGCCGGCTTTGACCGACGCTCTCGCACGCAGGTGCCGGAACAGCCGCCATACTAAGGGTGCCCAGAGAAGGAGGACAACCGATGAAGTTCCCAACTGTCGAGTGGTTCCAGGCCCTCAAGAGACAGGCTGCCCAGAACGCCGATAAGTTCCGCCGCCTTGGCTTTTGCGACGCCACTGTGGGAATTAATGTGCTGGCTGAAAATGGCCCCCGCGAGAACCGGGGGTTCGTGCTCAGGTTTGACGGCTACCGCTGCAAGGCGGTGGAGGAGGTGGCCGAACCGGGGAAGGTCGCCGACTTCGTGCTCGAAGGGAAGTACGGCGCCTGGAAGGAGATGATCGAAAACATCAGGGCCAACGCCGGCCCCGACCTGAAGCACACCCTCAACTACCTGACACTCCCAGGCGATCCCATCAAGATCATCGCCGAAGACCAGTTGAAACAGGACCTGTTCTTCCGCTACAACGGCACCTTCCAGGAGTTCTTCAACGGCGCCCAACACGTGGAAACAGAGTTCGCTGCATAGGATTCCTGGGCAGCATCTAGGCTTGTCGAGTATGACAGTCGAGCGGGCATCGGCATCCCTCTTCATGATCACCTCCGACTGTACGCGCTGCGGGGTGTGCGAGTTCATGTGTCCCCTGGGTGCCATAAAAGAAGCTCCCAATCAGTTCGTCGTCCGGCGCCAGGTCTGCGACGGCTGTGGTGAGTGCGTGGCGTACTGCCCCGTTCGCGCCATAGTACCGGCACATGAGTTCGCCTCGCGCCAACGGCACACCCGAAAGGCGGAGCTGAAGAGGGTGCTCGGCGTCTGACCCCGCGAGCATCCACGTCCTCGGTGGCGCTTGTCCTTCTGCACGGCGCCAGGAGGCGGCCCCGAGGAGCTCAACAGTTGAACATCGCCCCGCGAGTCGTCCAACCGATCCGCCCTGATCGCCCAGCGACCCAGTGATGATAAGCATGGAAGGATGACCGGAACGTGGTTGATCGGCTGAAAATCGAAGGTAAGATTGGAAGTCGCGATGACTGCCTGGAAAAGGAAACCAGGTTCGGCGCTTACTCTGTCGTGTTGAAGAGCGCGAAGGGTCTCAACGAATTGCTTCGCATGGGCCTTGGCCTGAGAACCGAAGATCTGTATCTCGAGGTTCACGTGCCGGATTCTGTTAAAGGGGCGCCGAGAACGGTGCTAGCGATCTTCAAGAAGGGGGCCCTCGAACTAGCTGACTTCCTCAGCGAGAAGCGATTAAAGCCAAGGTGGTTGATCGGTGTTACTCACCAGAATGTGGCAAGGCCAGCGCAGAGATTCTTGAATTTTAAGATTATATCAGGAATTCCCGACGAAGCCGTGGACCGCGAG
>JADFRV010000020.1 GCA_022561095.1 Chloroflexota bacterium
CTGGCTCGACTCCAAGAGCAGTTGCTGGAGCTCCGTCAGTGATGAGGTTGATCCACAGTATTTGCACTGCTATGAGAGGTAGTGGAAGGCCGATAAGTATGGAAATAAAGATAGTGAGCACTTCTCCCACGTTGGATGAGAGAAGGTAGAAGACGAACTTCTTGATATTATCGTAGATGGTTCGCCCTTCCTCAACAGCATTGACGATGGAGGCGAAGTTGTCGTCCGTGATGACCATGTCGGCTGCTTCCTTCGCCACGTCGGTGCCACTGATCCCCATGGCCACGCCGATGTCGGCCCGCTTCAGGGCGGGGGCATCGTTCACTCCGTCCCCGGTAACGGCGACGATGTGCCCCTCACGCCGCAGCGCCTCGACGATTCTCACCTTCTGCTCCGGAGAGATGCGGGCGTAGACTCGCACCCGACCCACCGCCTCCTGAAGCTCCTGTTCGCTCACTCGATTCAGGTCGGCGCCGGTCAGCACGGCGCCGTCCGGGCCGGTGATCTCCAGCTCCCGGGCGATGGCCCGCGCCGTCGCGGCGTGGTCGCCGGTGATCATAACAGGCAGGATCCCGGCCTGGTGGCATAGCGCCACCGCCTCGTGGACCTCGGGGCGCGGCGGGTCCTGGATGGCCGCCAGGCCCAGAAAGACCAGGTCCTCCTCCAGCTCTTCGTCTGGCAGCGACCGTTCAATAGGCCGGTAGGCGAGGGCCAGGACACGCAGCCCGCGTGAGGCCAGCCCCTCGTTGGCGGCCAGGATGCGGTCTCGGTCCTCGTGAGACAGACCGACGACCTCCTGGCCCCGTTGCCGGCGGGAGCAGAGGGGCAGAACCACATCCGGCGCTCCCTTCATATAGGCCACGAGACTGTCGCCCCAGCGGTGGACGGTGGTCATCCGCCGGCGGTCCGGACTGAAAGGGACCTCGCTCTGGCGAGGCTGGTCGCGTTCCAGATCCTGCCGCGGCAGGCCGGCCTTGGCCGCCAGTACTATCAGGGCGCCCTCAGTCGTATCGCCGATGACGCGCCAGCGGCCTTCTTCCTCCTGGAGGCGTGCGTCGTTGCACAGGGCACCGGCGGCAAGGAGCAGCCGCAGGTGCTGATCCTCCTTGGGGTCGATGGTCTCCTCACCACGCAGGAAGTCGCCCGCGGGATCGTAGCCCACGCCGCCGACCTCCACCGGCGGCTGTTCAGGCCCCAGATAGACGCTGACCACCGTCATCTCCCCCTTGGTGAGCGTCCCCGTCTTGTCGCTGGCTATGACGGTGGCGGAGCCCAGGGTCTCCACCGCACTCAGCCGCCGCATGAGGGCGTTGCGGCGTGCCATGCGTTGCATCCCCAGAGCCAAGGTGATGGTGACCACGGCGGGCAGCCCCTCCGGTACCGCGGCCACGGCCAGGCTCACCGCTATGAGGAGCATGTCCAGCAGCTCCTCGCCGGTGGCGGCGCCGATACCGAAGATCAGGGCGGAGATGGCGATGGCGGCGCCGCCCAGCCAGCGACCGAGGCCGGACATGCGGCGTTGCAAGGGCGTCTCCTCCTTCTCGTACGTGCTGAGGAGGGTGGCGATGCGGCCAATCTCCGTTGACGCCCCCGTAGCGACAACCAAGCCCACACCACGGCCGTAGGTCACCAAAGTGCCGGCGAAGGCACTGTTCCGGCGGTCAGGCACGGGCGTATCGGAAGGCAGTACCAGGGAGGGGTCTTTCCGGACTGGAGCGGACTCGCCGGTGAGCGAAGATTCGTCCAGGCTCAGGCTGACGGCCTCGGCCAGGCGCAGGTCGGCGGGCACATAGTTGCCGACCTCCAACAGGACGACGTCCCCCGGTACCAGCAATGGCGCCGCCAGCTCGCGGACGCGCCTGTCCCGGACGACGCGGGCCGTGGGGGCCATCATGCCCTTGAGGGCCTGCAGGGCTCGTTCCGAGCGCCACTCCTGGGCCACCCCCAAGACGGCGCTGAGGATCACGATGGCGGCGATGGTGCCGGCATCGAGGTACTCGCCGATGGCAGCCGCCAGGACGGTGGCGGCTACGAGCAGGACTATGAGGAAGTTAGCGAACTGCTCCACAGAGGCTTGCAGGAGGGTGCGGCCCGGCGTCTCGGGCAGAACGTTGGGGCCGTAGCGGGCCCGTCGCGCCTCCGCTTCAGTCGAGGTCAGGCCCGTTGAGGCGTCCGTGGCGAGGGCCAGCGCCACCTCCTCCGTCGACGCAGAGTGGGCTGGCGCTGACTGAACGGTGAGCGTGCTCGCTCGGTCTGAAGTGGAGGAATGCCCAGCCGTCACGCTAGAGCTCGCGCTTCAGCGCCTCGTACGCCCGCTTCACTTCATCTACCGACGCCTCATCCTCCAGCGTGCTGTCCAGATGCCGCCTGATAGGCCGGTACTTGGTCTTCTTCCAGTTGGCGTCAGGCATGTCACGCACCTCTCTTGCTGGAGAGCCCCATCATGCGACTATCGGCTAGATCGCTATGTCGCGCCGATTGTACCAGTAGATCGCTACCGCGGCCGCCGCCACGGCCAGCGAGGCCAGCAGAACCAGCGGTAGTAGCGGTAACCCGTCCCCTGACATCGCCTCCGCCGAGTGATAGTGCTCGAAGGGGGTGAACCAACGCAGCGCCTCCGGGGCGTCCGCTGCCCGCAGGCCCGCCGTGGCGATGAAGGCGACCAGCGTGAGGCCGAGGGTAATGCCGGTGACCCGGCTCTGCTCGTCCACGGCCGCCGCGACGGCCACGTAGGCTGCCATCAGCGCTATGCCCAAAAGAAGCGCGTTGGTCAGGGCGAGCGCGTATCGATCCGGCGACAGCGTCTCGCCGCTAATGGCGACAGCGATGACCAGGAAGATGAACATCGACGCGGAGAGAACAAGTAAATTCCAGACGCCGACCGCAAGCCGCGAGGCGATGAACTGCGTTCGGCTGACCGGCAGCCCCAGCACGAAGTCCACCGTGCGCTGCTCCACCTCTCGGCTCACCGCGCCGGAGGCGTAGATGCCAGCGTAGATCGCCATGATCAGCGGCACCCAGGCCAGGAACTCTACGTGTATCCAGCCGTCCATCGTGCCGATGTCCACTTCGCCGATCACGTTTCGCAGCGCAGGCGGGAACTCCCCGTACAGCGCGGAGATATCCTCCACATCGCTGAGGGTCGTGAACGCACCCACAACGTAGCCCGCCATCGCCAGGAGGCCCAGAAGCCACCAGATCAGCGCCGTCCGCGTTCGGTTCGCCAACTCCAGCGCAAGAGTCGTCACGTCCCCGCCTTTCGATAGTAGTCCAAGAAGACCTCCTCCAACGATGGCTCCTGTATCGTCAGGTCGCGCAGATCGTACTTCTGGAGGCAGGCGAGCAGACGATTGACATCCCCCCGCACCCGAAACGCCATGCGGTTGTCGCGGCGCCAAAGAACCTCAGCGTCCTCCAGCTCGTCCACGTTGGGTGGTGCGCCCATGTAGGCAACCGTCACCACCTTATGTTTTCGCTCCCTCAACTTCTCGATGCTCTCCAGGACCACGAGTCGGCCCTCCCGAAGGATAACCACCCGTTCGCAGATCTCCTCCGCCTCCCACAGCGCGTGCGAGGAGAAGAAGACAGTCTTGCCCCGCTCTCGCTCCTGCCGCAGCAGCTCCAGAACCGCCCGCTGGGCCAGTGGATCGAGCCCGGAGGTGGGCTCGTCGAGCAGCAGCAGCTCTGGGTCATGTGCGAGCGTCAGGACCAGCGCTACCTTCTGCCGCATCCCGCGCGACAGTGTCTTGATCGTCCGGTCCATGGTGGCGTCCAGCGCCCGCGCGACCTCGAGCGCCCGCGGCGCCTGCCGCACCCCCCTGACGCGCAGGGCGAACTTTAGCAGCTCCTCGCCCGTCCGCTCTTTGTAGAGCGCGACGTCTCCCGGCAGGTACCCCACGTGGCGACGAACCTCAACACCCTGACGCTGGACATCCAACCCCGCGATCCAGGCCCGGCCGGAGGTAGGAGGAAGCAGACCCATCAGCACCCGGATGGTGGTGGTCTTGCCGGAGCCGTTGGGCCCCAGGAAGCCCAGGATCTCACCCGGCTCCGCGGCCAGGGTGAGCTCTTCGACGCCCCGGTGGGCCCCGTAATACTTAGTGAGCCTCTCCAGTTTGAGCGGGCTCGGCGGCGTAGGCATCAGGGCGCGACCCCCTGAAGGGCAAGATCGTAGATAATGTGGAGCTGGCCCAGGTGGGGCGCTCTTTTAGTCATCACCCTCCTCATTAAGAACGCCGAGCCAGAAGTATGAGGTCCCTCGACTTCCCAACGCGCTTACCTTGAATACGGCTCGCCTACCCATACCCGCGACTGTCATTTACAAGACTCCTTGCCAATCATTGAACGGGCGGCACCAGCAACACCGGCGCCTTGCTCTCGATCACGGCGTCGGCGACGCCGCCCAGCCTCCACTGTTGAGAATCGTAGCGGCTTCGCGAGGCCATCACTACCAGGTCGATCCCTTGTTGCTCGATGAAGCGTCGGATCTCCTGCCGCGGCCGGCCGCGCTCCACGAACACCTCGCGGAGAATCTCGGGGAAATGTCTCTGGACATCCTTCAGATAGTCGAGGGCCGCCTGCTGCCTACGCTCATCGATCTTCGGCGAGTAGGCTTCGGATGGGCCTACCAGAGCGTGGGTCGGAATAGGGGGCACCACCCGCAGCAGCGAGACCTGGGCGCCCGTCTCACTGGCGATTTCGACGGCTGTGGGCAGGGCCGCCTCCGACGCGGCGCTGCCGTCCAGCGGGACAAGGATGGAGCTCACGCCCACCTCGGTGGGAGGCCAGGACTCCAGCAGGCGAGGCCCCAGGACAAGTACGGGGAGGGCTGACGCGTGGAGGATCTTCTCCGCGACGCTGCCGCGACGGCCGTACGTCTCCTCACCGCCGCAACCCTTGCTGGCCATGGCGACGACGTCCGGCTTGAGAGCGCCGCTGACCGCCAGTATCTCCGCCGCCGGATGGCCGGAGCGGACCTCAGTGGTCACCTCGATACCCTGTTTGGCCAGCGTCTCAGCTATGTTCGCTAGATAGGCTCGGAAGCACTTCATACCTTGCTCGCGAAGCTTACGTACGTGGCGTTCGCCCACGAGCTGCACCTCCTCCGGCAAGACCTCCCAGATTGACAGCAGAGTTACCCTGTACTTGCCGCTGCCGGCAAGCGCTGTCACCACAGGCAGCACCGTCTCCGAGAGGGGCGAACCGTCCAGGGGTACCAGCATCGTCTTCATCGCCTTCCTCCGATCCTAGACCCGGGCCACTGATGCCGCTGGCGCGACGCGATGGCCAGGGCGATGAGCTCTACAACCTTCTCTCTCAATACTTCGTTGGGCACGGTCAACAGCGCGCCATGTGTCCCCGCCTCTCTGGCCATTTCCATCGCCACGGGTATGGTGGCTTCGGACTCTGCGCTGTCTCCGGGGAGAGCACGGGTGGAACTCACGTGCCGCTCGCCAAGAGGCCACGCTTCCAACGTGCGGGGCCGCAGCACCAGGACGAGCACCCGAGAGCCTCGAACCACGCCGTCTGCCACACCACCACGACCCCTGCTGGCCATGGCGATCATGTCCGCTTGTATCTCTCTCATGGCCACCAGAATCTCCGCCGCCGGATGGCCAGAGCAGACCTCCGTGGTCACCTCGATCCCCTCTTTGGACACAGCTTCAGCGACGTATTCCAGATAGATCCGGAAGCACTTCATGCCGTAGGTGCGTAGTTCTCGGGCGTGCTCCTCACCCATATCTTCCCCAGACGGCACTTCGCAGACGGAGAAGAGCGTTACGCGGTACTCGCCGCCGCCGGCGAGCGCGATTACGACAGGCAGCACAGATTCGGAGCGAGGCAAACCGTCCAGGGGCACCAGCATCGTCTTCATCGTTGTCCTCCGGTTCCTCCGTGTAAGGGCTACGGTGGTCAACATTACTCATCCGCCTGTGAAGACAATGAACGCGGTTTGCATCCCCGACTGGTAGTGGCTTCTGCTTTCGCCTCCCCGCACATCCACGATGTTGCATACCAGCGCGTACGGGCCGGGCGTCAACGAGAGCGTCGCCCTCTCGAACTCACCCGGCACGACCGTCGGCACCCGGCCGACCACTTCTACACTGTCCTCGTCTACGCTTCCGTCCTCCCTAGCTGGGAGCTCGCCCGGCGGCAAATCCGTCTTGATGACGACCAAGTCGTGACCGATCGAACCGCCGTTTGTGGTCGTGAGCCGCAGCTCTCCAGCAGGCACACTGGTCAACTCCGCTTCGATCTCCCATTCGGTGAGGAACACGTCCACGAAACTCGTATCTCCCTCACCATCACCACAGCCCACCAGGCTTACGGCAAATAACGCCACAGCCAGCGACAGTGTTAGTGCGACAAGTGGACGTCCGAGGGAAGGCGCACGCCGACTCGGCTGATGTCCCCTCAATAGAACTTGGTCCATTGGTACCACCTACCCAGCGTCATGGCCATCTCCTTCCTCGCTTTATTCCATCCTGTCTGGTCGAAACAGAAGGACCGGCTTCACCCCGCTCAACAGCACCCGACCGGCTACGCTTCCGACAAGCATTTTGCCCAGCCCGGAGCGACCGTGAGTGGACATCGTGATCAAGTCCACATCATGGGTTCGGGCGTAATCGATGATCTCCTTTGCGGCGTGGCCGAGCCGAGCTGCGCTCTCAACTTCGATGCCCTTGGCCCGGAGAGGGCGAGCCTTCTCGTTGAGGTAGGCTTTGGCCTCCTCCTTCACTCGCCTGATCGCCTGGCCCCGCGTCTCCGCGAACTGAGGCTCGGTCTTTGTGGTCAAGGCGGGACCGCCTCCCACGATCACGGCCGGCATCGGCGTCTGTACTCTCCTTGCTACCGTCTGCTCCGGCAGCTCCGCCACCCTCAGCAGCGTGACGGACGTGTACGTGCCGGCGACAAGCCGCTCCACCTGGGGCAGCACCGCCTCTGACAGCGGGGACCCATCGAGGGTGACCAGAATTCGCTTGTACATTGGTTCTCACCTCCATCTAATGACTAGGGCACTCCACGTGTATAATTTAGAGGCAATCGTACCCAAGGCGGAGCCGGTCGATGACCGAGGACCCTCGGTGACCGGTCGCGGACCGTCAGCTTGGCACCCATCTCACCTCCAACGGTAGAGGCGGGAAGTGCACAGCACGTGAACGTCCAGGGTGGGTGGCGTCAAAGAGGCGTGAACGCCCGTGGTCAGAGAGATGTGCTAGCGGGGCCCACGGCCAAAAAGTTGGCTTCTACCCCGGGAACGGGAAGCCCCTAAGACTGGGGCTTCGGCATGCGGTAGCCGACCTGCGGCTCGGTCAGGATGTATCTGGGGTGCCTGGCGTCGCGGAGGTAGGAGGAAGCAGGCGGGCGGAGCAGTGATAGATCGCGGGGACTCATCGCTTATAATCGATCCCACGCGCCGAAGCTTTACAAAATTGTCGCCCGCAGCCCCCATGTCCAACGGCAAAGATTAGCAGCAAATCGAGTAACAGGCCGGGGCTCGGGACGTAGAGCGTGTAGAATTCCCCTAGTTGGGAGCCGATACATGACCAACCCTAAGATCCCGGCCTACCCCGCGGAGTGCGCGGCCGACGTCCTGCTCAAGGACGGTTCTACGATTCGCTTGCGTCCTATACGCCCGGCCGACGACGAGGCGATGATCGCCGCCTTCAACCGGCTCAGCGAGAGAACGATCTACCTCCGCTTTCACCATGCGGTTAAGCATATGACGAAGGATGAGGTAAAGCACTACACGCACGTCGATTACGAGAACACGTTCGCCTTGGTGGCGATTACGGGAGAGCCGCCGGAGGAGCAGATCATCGCCGTGGGACGATACGCCCGCCTGGGCGACTCGGATCGAGCGGAGGTGGCCTTCGTGGTGGAGGATAGTCACCAGGGGCGCGGAATAGCCACGCAACTGTTGGATAATCTGGCGGCTGTGGCGCGGGAAAGGGGAATCAACACGTTTGAGGCGGACGTTCTGGCCGAGAACCGACCCATGATGGAGGTGTTAAGAGAGAGCGGATTCCCAGTCGAGAACAAGTTCGAGTATGGGACTTTCCACGTCACGTTTCCGATCGAGCCGACAGCGGCGGCGGCGGAGAAGGCGGAGCAGCGTGAAAAGGTGGCCGAGGCGGCATCCATCCAAACGTTCTTTCGTCCTCGAAGCGTGGCCGTCGTCGGGGCTTCCCGCGAGAGGGGTACCATAGGGGCCGAGCTCTTCCACAACATACTGCAGGATGGCTTCACTGGGGCCGTCTATCCGGTCAATCCGAAGGCTGAGATGGTGGGAACAGTCCGTGCTTACCCATCGATCCTCGACATCCCGGGCGACGTGGATTTGGCGGTGATCGCCGTACCTGCGGAACACGTCTTGGAGGTGACCAACCAGTGTGCCCGCAAGGGAGTAAAAGGCGTGGTGGTCATATCGGCGGGATTCAAGGAAGCCGGTGAGGAAGGTGCGGCCTTGGAAAAGGCGCTCCTGGCAAAAGTGCGCAGCTACGGCATCAGGCTCGTCGGCCCCAACTGCATGGGTGTGCTGAACACTGACCCCGATGTGAGCTTTAACGCGACCTTCTCCCCGGTATTCCCGCCTCGGGGAAATGTCGCTCTCCTATCGCAGAGCGGGGCCGTCGGGCTGGCCCTGCTAAGCTACGCCCGCAAGCTGAATATCGGCCTCTCAACGTTCGTCAGCGTGGGAAACAAGGCGGACGTTTCCGGCAACGACCTTATCCAGTACTGGGAGCAGGATCCGTCAACCGACGTGATCCTGCTGTACCTGGAGTCGTTCGGCAATCCCCGGAAGTTCGCCCGCCTGGCGCGTCGCGTCTCGGCGGTGAAGCCGATCGTGGCGGTGAAGAGCGGTCGCACCACAGCAGGCTCTCGCGCCGCCGCCTCCCACACAGGCGCTCTGGCCACCCTCGATGTGGCGTCCGAGGCGTTGTTCCGCCAGGCAGGGGTGATCCGATCGGACACGCTGGAGCAGCTATTCGACGTGGCCAGTCTATTAGCCCACCAGCCCGTGCCGGCGGGACGACGGGTAGTCATACTCACCAACACTGGCGGTCCAGCCATCCTGGCGGCTGATGCTTGCGAAAGCTACGGCCTGCAGGTGTCACCTCCAAGCGAGGCAACCATCAACACTCTGCGCGAATTCTTGCCTCCCGCGGCAGGCCTATCCAACCCCATCGACCTCCTGGCCGCGGCCAGCGCGGATGATTACGCTCGCGCATTGCGCATCCTCTTCAACGACGACAGCTTCGACTCCATCATCGTTATCTTCACCCCGCCCCTAGTCACCCAACCAGGGCCAGTGGCCAAGGCCATAAGCGATGTCGCCGGACAATTCCATGGGCGAAAGACGCTCCTGGCATGCTTCGTCAGCCCTGAAGCAGCGCCCCCTGAGCTTTCATCTTCTGGGGGCGCGGTCGTGCCCTCGTTCGTCTTCCCCGAGACGGCGGCTATCGCCCTGGCCAAGGTCTCTGAGCATGCTGAGTGGCGCAAGCAGCCGGCCGGCGTGATCCCTAAGCTAACCGGCTTGGACCCCAAGACGGGGCGGCGAATCGTTGAAAAGGCGCTGGCGAGAGGACGAGAGGGCCCGTTGTGGCTATCAGCAACCGACTGCGTCGGGCTGCTGGACGCCTATGGCATTCGCTCGGCGAAGGTGCGGCTGGCGCGGTCAACTCGCGCAGCTGCCGAGGCGGCTAAGTTAATCGGGTTTCCAGTAGCTGTCAAAGTAGCGTCGTCAACCATCACTCACAAGACAGACATTGGCGCCGTCGCCCTCGATCTTGGGTCCGAAGTCGCGGTACGGGGCGCCTTCGATCTCATCAAGGAACGTGTGCGCGGTCTGGGAAAGCTGCGGGAGATGGACGGCGTAGTCGTGCAGGAGATGGTGCCGGGTGGCATCGAGGCCATTGTCGGAGTCACCCAGGACCCCTCTTTTGGCCCCCTGATGATGTTCGGCCTCGGCGGTACGTACGTGGAGCTCCTCAAGGATGTGGCGTTCCGAATCCACCCACTGACAGACGTCGAAGCGAGAGAGATGATCCGCGCAGTGAAGAGTTATCCTCTTCTGAAGGGTTGGCGAGGATCGGAGCCCGGGGACGTCAACTGTCTCGAGGAGCTTCTGATGCGGGTGTCAGCCATGATGGAGGACCTCTCGGAGATAGCGGAGATGGACCTCAACCCGGTCAAGGTCCTTCCACCGGGACAGGGATGCGTTGTCGTCGATGCACGGATACTCGTGCAGGCCTCTAATTCATAACGGAGCTGGAGGGGCGGGTGGATAGCACGTCCGCCTAGTGCGACAGGCTCTCACACCAATCCCAAAGGGCTTCCCTCTCCTCCTCTGAAAGCCCAGCGAAGAAATCGGGATCCATCGCCATCGCATGAGGCTCGACTCCCTCATCCAGCTGGGAGCCGTCGAGTGGCAAGAGTGTACGATCATGCATCTCGCGCGCCTCCTCTAAAGATCAGTACCGCAGCACTGCGCCCAGACCGCCTCGAGCCAGCAGCCATTCCCGGGCCTCCCCAAATACGATCTCGACCCGCGCTCCGGTAGAATAAGCCTTCTCCATCGCCCGCTCGATGACATCGGGGATGGGCTCGCCATCGCCGCCGCAGACGGGACATCGGCCGAACTCCTGGGCCGACAAGTAGTCACACCTCTGGCAGGCAAACCCTCCCGTAGTGACGCCGTCGGCCACCGCCAGGACGTGCACGCGGCCCTCACTGACAGCGCTGATGGTGGACTCTATACCCGCCGCGCCACGGCCGCCCGACTCGGCGGAACTTACGATCTGCTTGATCAGATCTTCCTCGCTCCGGCGCTCTTCCTCGCGCAGCACCTGCCGTGCCTGGTCAAGGACCTCCTCCTCGGTCTGATGCTTGAGGTCGACGGGGAAGGTCCCGACGACACGGCGTGACAGGGGGTCGGGAAGCATGCCGATCAATTCGTTTACCGCTTCCTCCGAACCGCCAACGACGAGGCGATTGAACGGACGCTCGTAGAATAACTTTTCGATCTCGTCAACGACCTTCTTAAGGTGCCGCTCCACATGGAACTCGATGTGGCGCTGGAAGCGTGCTTGCGCCCACCCGCCCTGGTCATGGCGGCCCGGCACTGCGCTCTCGATCTCGGCCTCCTTGTCGGCTGTGCGCTGCTGGGAGGTGTAGATCGCGGCACGGTCCCGCTGCACGACGGCCACGACGAAGCGCGGATGCTCGTCGAGCACTTGCATGAGAAGCGAAGTGCTGGTCGTAGTGTCAACGCTCACAGAGGTCGGTACCATCACGTCCAAGGGGACGACCTCCCAGATGTCTGAGGGCTGCGAGGAGAAGATCGCTAAGCTGCGTCCCCGGGGCAGGCCTTGTTCCAAGAAGCTCAGCACCCTGTCCTTCTCGCGCTCGGCCACGGCCAACTGGTCATCATCCGCCGTTCGCTGGAACCGGCTGAGGCCGCCCTTGAACTTCGCCACGGCTTGGCCGCGATCGTATCCCAGCCGGGGGTCAATCTTCAGGTAGACGCTGAGGACGCCTTCATCGCTGCGCAGGTTGGCCAGCCGCTCCAACTCTTTGTGCGAGATCATGGGCGAAGCCATTGTAGCACCCTCCACATCCGGTGTCCGCATAGCAGCCCATCGCGGCAGCCGCATCGTTGCGGGCTGCGGAACCGGGCGCGCTTTGACGCGGCCGCAATCCGGTGCTACGAGGCGGACGGTCGCCTCCTATCGCATCCTAATTCACGATTATGCGTTGCGCCCACGGGTGGCTGAGGGCGCCACAATTCGGCACTATTTTGAGCGGATTCTCTCCGGCGCTGACATTATGCGCCGGATTCGTCTTCTATGCCCGGCGTATCTTTGTCGTTCCCTATTCGGAAGAAAAACACGAGCCAAATGGCGCCGGCGATGATGCTCACCACGATCGCACCGACGAGCGAGTAGAGAAGTACCGATTCCGCCTGACCAAGGGAGCAGCAGACATCGTCGTCAGCAGTGGCAGCTATCGCATAGCCTGCCAGTATGGCAACGCCGTACAGGGTTAGCGCCACTAAACTGAGTATGGTTGCAGCTAGTCCGAGGACGAATTGCATGTTAGTACCATGCCAGACAAGGGGACGTCACCACACGCCAACATTAGGTATTTCCATACTTATTCCTAGCCGCTAGCCCGGCGCCGCGGGATTTCCATTGAGCCGTTCACACCGCAGCGCCGGGGCGGACACGTGGGCAGCCACGGGTCGTGCGCCCGCAAAGACCGCCATCTCACTCAGTCGCTAGCCAAGAATAGGTAGGAACCTACTTAGTTCTAGCGTGTATCCGTCGGTCATCTCGTGGCAGACTTATCGAGCGAGCCACAATGGTTGCAGACGGGCTCCAACCTCGCAGCAAGAAATCCAGTTGGCTTGATCTCATCAGAATGCGCGTGGAATCGGGCCGGCAACGCGGCAAAGCGCCGGAAGCGAAAGGATCCATCTGATGGAGAATAAGGACGAGCGGAAGGAAATCGCCGAAGGCCTGGGAGCAGTGGCGGCCGGAAGCTACGTCGCGGAGCGCAGGCGACAGCGCTCGGGCCGAAAGAAGGCCAAGAAACCCTCCGGGCTGGCCGATGCGGAGCTAAGCGCGGTCGAGCGTGACAAGGCGGTGGCCCGCGAAGCTGAGCGCCGTAGGCGGTCCGGCCGGGATGCGGCGGTGGACAGCTAGACTAGGGCGGGTACCAAAAGAGATCCCAGGCCAACCAACAGGGCGAACGTCACGCCCGCCAGCGCAGCGAGGATCCACGCCGCTCTGGTGAACCGAAGGGCCAGCGCCATGAGACTGATGGCGCCGCCCAAAGATAGACCAAGGCCAATGGTCAGTATCTGAGGGGAGCATTCAATGCCCGCGCTGCGATCGCACAAGAATAGTCCATACGCGCCAGCCAGGACCCAGGCAAAGAAGATAGACGCTGTAAGCAGAAGGGCAGTCGATACGTCGAGTCTGGTCATGAGGAACAAAAGCGCGATCTACATGCGATCCGTCCGCCGCCACCAGAATTTCGTGGATTGGACGCACAACATAGGCTAGTCACGCCACCGGTAATGGCTGCCGCAGACGCGGCAGAGGGCGATCGAATTGTAGCCACCGCCGTCGCATCCCGCCTCCTTGAAGACGCCCGTGTCCAGGTGGCCAAGCAGAGCACAGACAAGTACTATCGCACCCCAAACCATCGCCCGCTATCCTTCCAGGCTCCGGCACTCGTGGCACGCCCGACCCATCGTGGGCGGGCCAGGTGTCACGAACTCCCTGGCGCGGCGATCCGGTCCTCTACGTCGCATGTCCGTCCAAGTCTGAGTATGGCTTTTGGCAGGGGGCCAGCGCATGGTGAGCGGTAGGTATATTCGTACCTAATCCTCAGTAGTTGCTCCACGATGCTCAAGGGGCGGGTTGTGGAGACGCTCCCAAGAGGCCCCGGCGGCAGAGGCGGCGGTTTCAGGCTACAAATGCCCCATCTGATCGAGACCTCGTTCGACAATACGAAGGATAAATACTTAATTCTAGGCTGTCCAAATATCGCGGCGTTTGGCATGCTTTAAGACCACTGCTCAAATCAATCAAACAGAGGCGCGTATCTGATGCCCAACATGTTCTTGATCGCAGCGTTCTGGGAGGCGGTAATCCTGCTCGTCGTATGGGTTCCTCTCGTCCTGCTCTGGCTGAGCGCCCTGCTTGATCTGTTCTTGCGTCAGCATATGTCGGGAATCGCCCGCGTGCTATGGCTCCTGTTGATCATCTTCTTGCCCGTCATCGGCGCCATAATCTACTTTATCGTTCGCTCGCGCGACGATATCGACGTCATCATGGCCGCCAGCCTGCCGGACCCCGTGCCAGAGGTGGGCTATCAGCTTGAAGCTCTGAGCAAGCTGCGCGATAGGGGTGCGCTGTCCGAGACTGAGTTCGCGAATGCGAAGGCGAAGCTCCTTGGCTGAGTGGCTCAGCCCGCGACCCGAGGCCCGCGCCAGCACTCGCAGTGCGGGCACCTAGCGCGGGACGGCAGGGGTGGCCGAGTGGCGCGCCGGTTGCACAGCCAACCCCGGATGGCGGGCTACCGCTAATGTCTGCTAACATATTGTTCTGCTTCGCCAGCGCCGGGAGGCGCCGGTGATGCGATAAACGCTTGCCGAGGCGGGCCACCTCCGGTTTCACCCTAACACTCGACGTGCGCCGGTAGCGGTGACCTAAGACCTTACAGGCTGGGGAGGTAGCATCATGTGGAAGCGCTTCAACGGCAACGGCGGATCAAAGACCGCCAGACGTGGACTGAGCGCGGCGGATGACCTGACGAATGCCGTGCTGGCTACGCTGTCCGATCAAGTCGCCTTCGTCGATCGGGACGGCAACATCACCGCTGTCAACGAGGCGTGGAAGAGCTTCGACTGCGAGTGCGGCGACCTCGGGCTCCAGCGCTCGGGCGTCGGGTCGAACTATCTTGAAGTCTGCCGGGCGGCCGAGCAAGCCGGAGCGGGCGGTGTCGAGGGAGCGATCCTCGGCCTTCGGGCGGTGCTCGATGGATCGAGACCGCATTTCTCACTGACCTACGTGTGTCAGTCACTGTCGGGACGGCAGTGGTTCCGGATGACGGTGTCGCCGATTGGGTCGCCACCCGATGGGGCCGTAATCTCGCACACGAGTGTGGCAGAGCCCACGCTGGCCGGCGAAGCGCTGGATGTGGCAGCGATCGCTCCAGCCGAGACCGGCGAGCCTCTTCTTCGTGCCTTAACCGAGCACCTGGCGAAGACGATTGGAGCGCGCTTCGCGTTCCTGTCGGAGGTAGTTGATCAACGGGCCGGAAGGCTTCGGCTCATCGCCCTCTGGACCGGCGAGGGGTTCGAGGAAAGCTTCGAGTACGATGTGGATGGGACGCCGTGCCGGGAGGTATTGCGCGGGGCCCTCTGCCTGTACCCCGCGGACGTGCAAGAATCTTTCCCGGATGACGTCTGGCTCAAGGAGATCGCGGCGGAATGCTATCTAGCGGTCCCATTGTTTAGTTACGCCGGAGACGTCATCGGGCATCTGGGCGTGATTCACGACCAGAGTCTCGACGACGTCTCATTCGCCGAGCATGTGGTGCGGGCTGTCGGGGCGCGAGCGAGCGTAGAGCTGGAGCGCGTGCGTCTGGTGAGGACTCTTGAGAAAAGCGAGAGGACGGCCCGGGCGCTACTGAACGCCCCCGTGGACTCAGCGCTGTTGGTGGAACCCGACGGGACGATCTCTGACCTCAACGAAGTGGCCGCGGTCAGACTGGGTGTGACCGTGGAAGAGGCTATCGGGAAGAATGTATTCAACCTGTTTCCGCCCGACGTGGCGGCGACGAGGCGAGCCGTGATGGAAGAGGTCTTGACCTCCCGCAAGCCACAGCGGGTGAAGGACGAGCGGGCCGGTATGCACTTTGAAACTTTCGTGTATCCTGTGCTGAATCAGGAGGGGGACGTCGAGAGAGTGGCCGTCTTCGCTATCAACGTCACAGCGCGAAGGCTGGCGGAGGAGAAGCTGCAGCGGAGCGAGGAAAGGCTCAGGGCGCTCGTCGAATCGTCAACGGAAGGGATCCTGAGTACGGGCAGCGACGGCCGCATCGAGTTCGTGAGCGCTGCGGCTGAGAGGATGTTCGGCTACGGCCCGGGCGAGCTGGTTGGACAGGCGATCGAGACTCTAGTACCGGAGCGCTATCGAGACGGGCACGTTGGCCATCGGACCGGTTACGCCTCCCAACCCCAGTCACGACCGATGGGCGGGGGGATGGACCTGGCGGGCCGCCGCAAGGATGGTACAGAGTTCCCGGTGGAGATCAGTCTGAGCCCACTGGAAGGGCCGGACAACGGACACACCATGGCAGTGATCTCCGACATAACGGAGCGTGTTCGGCTGGACACCAAGCTTCGTCAAAGCGAGCACAGCTATCGCTCGCTCGTCGACACACTCACTCACGGAGTCGAGGAGGCAGATGTCTCCGGAGTGATAACGGTTGCTAACGTTGCGCTCCACCGATTATACGAATATGGCGATGGTGAGCTCCTCGGAAAGTCCGTCCTGGACTTTGTCGCATCGGACGACGAGAGAGATTCGCTACGCGACTATCTGCAATATTTGGTGAAAGAACAGCCATCCCCTACTCCCTACTTTGGGCGGAAACGGACGAAGAGCGGAAAGATCATCGATGTCGAAGTGGCCTGGGATTACAAGCGGGACGAGAAGGGACAGGTAACCGGATTTGTCGGCGTAATTACGGACATCACCGAGCGCAGGCAAGCGGAGGAGGCGCTGCGCGGGAGCCAGGAGAGGTATCGAGACCTATATGATGATGCTCCGGTGGCCTACTTCGCCGTCGGCGTGGACGGGCGCATTGCAAAGGCAAACCAGCGAGCCTCTCAACTTCTAGGCTACAGCTTGGATGATCTTATTGGACAGCCTATCGTTGACCTGTATTCTGATACGGCCGCGGGGAAAGATAGGGCCAAGAGGGTGGTAGAACGGTTTCGGCGTGGCCGAGAGACCCATGATGAAGAGATGGAGATGCGCAGGGCCGACGGCAGTCCAGTGTGGGTTAGTCTGACGGTGCGCGTAATTCTAGACGCCGACGGTCAGCCTGTGGAAACCCGCTCAATGGTGCTGGACATCACCGAGCGCAAGCAGGCGGATGAGGCCCTTCGTCAGAGCACCCAGAGGAACGCAACTCTGATAGACGCGATCCCGGACATGATGTTCACGATTGACAGACGGGGTGTCTACGTTGATTTCGTGCCTGCGGACGGGCTTGAGCCTTACACCCCACCAGACCAGTTTCTCGGCAGGACCGTGTTTGAGGTGCTGCCGGCATCTCTTGCTCAAGACATGATGCGGGGAGTCGAGCTCGCGCTGGAAACCGGCCGCCCGGAGCGGATCGAGTACGAGCTGGAGCTGGACGGTGGGAGGCACCAATATGAAGCCCGGATCGTCAAGTCGAAGGAAGACGAAGCTCTCGCCATCGTGCGTGATGTCACCGCCCAAAAGCGCCTAGAGCGAGAAGAGGAGCTTCGCAGGGTCCGCGACGAGCTGGAAGGCAGAGTCGAAAAGGAGATGCTCGGCAAGAACCCCTACGGGCTCACCTTCCGTGAGTTCACAGTCCTGCACCTGGCGGCAAACGGCGCAGCCGACAAGGAGATAGCGGACCAGCTGGGAATCAGCACGTTCACAGTCAGCAAGCACGTAGCGAACATCCTCGGTAAGATGGCCGCCGCTTCTCGCACAGAGGCCTGCGTCCGCGCCCTGCGCGAGGGCCTGCTGACCTAGCCGACCGGGCAAAACCGGGCCTCGGCACATCAGGTGCCGCCCCCTCCCACACTTCCCTCCTAGCCTGCCAGTCACTAAGAATCGGTACGAACGTACTTAGGTTTCCCCATGCGCGGCCGCGCTCGGCACAGTAATACTTGAGTGACCGAGCGTCGAGGTGGCGCACAGAAGGGAGCGTCAGTCATGAGCGGACAATCGAGTCCCATCAGTGTGGTCGCCGCGTTCTACAGGAACGAGACCGAGGCGGGTGAAATGCTGACACAGCTGAAGCAGATGGACAAGGACGGGATCATCGATATCATTGACGCCGCTGTGATGGTCAAGGCTGAGGATGGACGCAAGCTGAAGGTCAACGAGACCGCCGAGCTCACCGCCAAGAAGGGTGGCGTACGCGGCGCCCTTGTGGGCGGTGTGCTGGGGATCATCTTCCCGCCGTCGATCCTGGCCATGGCCGCCGTCGGCGCCGCCGCCGGCGCCGCCATCGGCCACTTCACCGACCAGGGGTTCGACAATAACCTCCTGAAGGAGATCGGCGAGAACCTTCCGCCCGGGGGCTCCTGCATCGTCGCAGTGGTCGAAGAGACGTGGCTCGCCAAGCTTTCGACCGCGCTTGAGGGCTACGTCGACCTGGCCCGATATGCCCTGGACGCGGAGTCGGCCGCCAAACTGACCGCGGCGCTCGAACGATAGTGGTTGGCGCAGCCTCCATGCCTGGCCTCGGCTTCGGATCCACCGCGGCAGGGCACGCCTGCTGTGTGATGCGATGGCATCGTCGCAGACGCGGCCGTGCGACAACGACGTAACGAAGAATCGTTAGGAACCTACCTAAGTTTCGGCATGCGGCGGCCCGGGCAATAAACCACACTGGTCCTAGAGGCTCATGAGTATGGGTCCCGCGTTAGAAAGGAGCACCGGAAATGGTAGATGTAGTATTTCTTTCCACCTTCTGGGACGTCATCTGGTCGTCGTTCATCGTGTTTTTCGTTGTGATTCCCCTCATCATGCTGTGGGTCTTCGCCCTGGTCGATCTCTTCGTTAGGCCCGACATACGGTGGCGGAAAGTCCTGTGGCTTATCTTCATCGTTTTCGTGCCTATCTTCGGATCGATCATCTACCTACTCGTCCGACCTCAAGAGGCCGATATCGCACCGTACCAAGAACCTGCGAGTGACGCCTAGACACGGGACAGGCGAGAGGGGCTTTGTCGGACAGGGACGCGTTTCAGCCTGACGGATCGGCGCGTCCCAGGATAGACACTCGCACTGCCGAACCGACCCCACCCTGCCACTCTGCGCCAATCCATGCTACGGCTCGAAGATTGAGGGGATGACGTGCGTTCATTGATAGCGGCGACGCTCGTGGTGGTTGGAGTGTTGCTCTCGGTACCGGGCAGTGTTGCGGCGTGGCAGGAAAGGGTGATCCTCGACGAGGACACCTTTGTTGCTACCGTTGATGAGGCGTTTGAGCAAGAGGAGGTTCAGATCGCTATCGCGGAACGCCTCACCGACGAGATCATGGAGCACGCCAAGATACAGGAACGGATCGGGAACGGTCTCGCGAAGTTAGAAGAAGAAGGCGGAGAGGATATACCGGAAGGCCTCGTGCTGCTGGAAGGCCCCCTGAGTGGCGTCGCCCGAGACGCCGTCTTTCGGGTGTCGCTGCGCCTTATCGAGGCCCAGCCGCTCGAGGAAGTGCGGGAAGGGGCGCTGCGGGCGGCGCACCGCGTACTTACCGCGATCGTCGACGACGACGTGGAGGCGCTCGCAATCTTAGGCGACGAAGTAGTGCTGGACATCGGCGTCATTCTGGAGGAGATCATCAAGGATATTGGCGGCGAGGACGGGGAAGGGTTCCTCGCAAGCATCGATATTCCGGAGGACGCGGGACGGATCGTGCTAGCGGAAAAGTCGGACATTACGACCGTGTGGACCGTGGCAAATTGGCTCGGCGAAATTAGCCCGTGGGTCGCCATCGCCGCCGTCGTCGTCTTGGCTCTCGCTGTGGCGATCTCGCCCCACCGGCGCGGAACGGTCATCGCCATCGGTGTGGCGATCGCCTTTGTAGCGGCGATCGCGATCGTGGTAGTCGCAGAGCCCCTCAAGGAGGTCACAACCGATGCGATCGCCACCACGGCATCGGGCAACACCGCCGCAAAGGCAACCTACGATGTTTTTCTGCGAAGCTTCCAACGTCAGGAGGCGTTCGTTATCCTGATTGGCGTCGGCATGGCCGTCAGCGGTTCGGTGGCCGCGGACCGGCATATCGCTGCGGCAATGCGATCCTGGTTTCGCCGCCCGGCGCCCGCTGTGGAAGAGGCGGGATTTCTCGAGTGGACTCGCGAGCGAGTCCAGGCGCTGCGCGTCGGCGGGCTGGGGGTGGCCGCGCTCCTGCTAATCACGTGGACGGATCCGTCCACCCGCTTTGTCGTCACTGTGCTCGTCCTGACGGTGGCGTACATGGCCGCCCTTGCGGCGGCGACCAGCGATGCCGAGTGGGCAGTGTCCATTCGGTCCGGAGCGGCCGGCCTGCGGGATAGATACTTCCGCGTGCACAGGGCGGACTCGGGCGGCGCACTGGCCGGGCCATGGCTTGTGGGCTGGATCGCCGCGCGAGCGTCCTGGTTCCGGGGGATAGGGATCGTCCTGGGGGCAGCACTGCTGATCGTCCTGCCTTCGCTCACATTCGGTACGTTCGTCTTGGTAGTCGCGCTGGAGCTCCTCTACCTCGCCGCCATCGACATGATCGTCAATCGCGCATCGGGCTGAGCGGAAGAAACCGATGCCTGAGGAGCCCTCCCCTCCGCGGGAAGAACGCAGTGACCAGGACCTGCTGGACGAGATCTTCTCCCGCCTTCCTATGACTGAAGGGAGCTTCGTAGACTTCCTTTCGGCTGTGCTGCTGTCCGCCGCGGTGGTAGCATCCGCGTTCAGCGCCTGGCAGGCGTCGCTGTGGAGCGGCGAGCAGGCCACCCTGTTCGCGGAAGCCTCCACCGCCCGGCTCCAGTCCAATAGGGAGACGGGCATCGCCCTCACCAGGCTCAGCTATGATGCGGGCACTTTCGTCGATGCCGCCATAGCGGTCACGGTAGACAACCAGGAGGCACTCGACCTGTTTCGAGAGCGCCTGTTCCGGGACCAGTTCAATGTCTTCGTTGATGAGTGGCTCGAGCTCGATCCGCTCAACAACCCCGACGCTCCCAAGACCCCGTTCGAGCTTGACGGAGTCACTGACTCATATTTCGCGGAATCGATTCGGTGGGATGAGATCGCGAACGACACGTTCAACGTGGGCAAGGAAGCCAACCGGAACAACGACAACTGGGTCCTTGCCACTGTCCTGTTCGCCGGTGTTCTCTTCTTCGCGGGGATATCCACCAAGTTCAAGAGCGCCAGGATCCGGGCGCTGAGCGTCGCCTTTGCCGCAATCGTCCTTGTAGCGGCCGGAGTCTGGCTTCTCAGCATGCCGCGCCTGATCGAAGTGTAGTTGACTTGAGGGGCTTGGGCCCTTCCCGTTCCGGCTTCGGGTTGTGGGTGCCTCGGAGTTCCCGGCGTGCCGCAACGTTACCGTGAGGATGGCGTGAGAGAGACGTGGGAGACGTGAGAGACGCCCATGGCGCCCTCGAAGA
>JADFRV010000152.1 GCA_022561095.1 Chloroflexota bacterium
TCCACGATCTACGGTCCTGGCGAAATCAATTCACCCCGAGCGATACCCAGTTTTATCCGGAATTTGCTTTCAGGTCGTAGACCGATCATTTACGGTAACGGTTTGGATGTCAATGATTACTTGTTTGTCAGGGATGCGGCAATGGGAACCAGACTGGCTCTGGAGAAGATCTCAGAAGCTCCGGGGATCTACAACCTCGGTTCCAGCCGTGGCTTTTCGACATGGCGGATTGCTAGGATGGTCAAACGCCTCATGAATGTCGAGATGGAGCCTCGGTACGCACCAGCACGCGGGCCGAGAACTTCCTGACTATGGGATCATCCTCGACCAGCAGGACCACCTCGCCGGCGTCGACGATCGCGTTGCCGTCCACGTCCGACGTGCGGCTCCCCTGAGCGTGGTCGACATAAAGTGGAAACGGCGTCAGGTGACGGATATCGTGCGTGACCCCCGAGGGGAAGGTCTTCACCGCCTCCTGATGCAGCCGGGCCGACCGGGGATGAAGGCGGCGGTAGACCTCCTGAATCGTGGTCACTCCATCTCCTCACGCGGCTGGGGCCGGGGGCGGAGATAGGGCACGACCGGCAGATCTCGCATCGATAGCAAGCCCACGGCGCGGCTTCGCGAGACGGCTGGGATACAGTTGGTCACGATGGCAGAGGTAGCCTGGTCACCCTCAATGCCCCCCGGCACGCGCACCTCGACCGGCGGCGTGCCGTCGATGCGGATCACGTCTCGCGGATCGTCGGCTCCCAGGGACATCTCAAGATCGAGCCTCACCACCTCGCGCCCGGCCGAGACTCCACGCACGGACTGGCGCAGCCCGCGAACGTAGCCGCGCTCCACGGAGAAGTATTCGGTCTTATGGCGCCCCTGCGCGATTAGCGGCTCTAGCGTCTCCGCAACGTCATCCAGCCGCCAGCCCATGGTGTCGGCGATCATGAGGAGAGACTCCCGCAGCCCCACATGGCCGATAGCGCCATCGTTGGCGCCGCGCTGGAACCCCTCCACACTCAGCCCCACACCCACCTTACGCTGGAGGTTCATGCGCCGCGTTCCCACGTCCACTACGCGCTCGACGCGGATCGAACGCACCTGCTGGCTGGCGGTAGCCAGCACCAGCGGCAGGAAGTCCATAACAAATCCGGGATTCACCCCCGTCCCCAACACCCGCACGCCGGTCTCACGGGCGCGGCGGTCCAGCTTACTCGAAATCTCCGGGTAGCGGACCCAGGGGAACGCCAGCTCCTCACAGCTGGAGATGACGCTCTTCTCAGCGGAGACGATGGACATGAGCTGAGGATAGACCGTTGTCAGCGCTGAGCTGGTGCTATGGACGACTACGTCCGCGTAGACGTCCTTCAGCAACGGCTCCGCCTCATAGGCGACGGTAATGCCGAGAGTGCGTCCGGCGTTCGCCGCCTCACCCAGATCAAGGCCCGCCTTGGACGGGTGGGCGTCAATGGCGCCCACTATCTCGATCTCCGGCCGGTTGAGGCAGAGCCGCACCACCTCGGCGCCAATAGCGCCGATCCCATAGTGTATGATCCGTATCCTCTCCTGCGTCACGTAAGGCTCCACATTCCAGGGCTTATCGGGCATCGGCTAAGAACTCCAGAGTCTACGAACCATTGCAAGGTAAACGAGCCCTTCCCTATATCCGTTTCCCTAAGTCGCCATTATCGCCGAAAGCAGGCCGTTCGCCAAGTTGCGAGCGCAGCCCCCCGGCCTTCAGCCGTCCACCTCTGCCTCCCAATGAATCCTATCTTCAAAGAGAGGCCAAGAACTCCAGCACCAATCGGTTAAACGTCTCCGGATCCTCGAAGTAGACCGAGTGTCCAGCGCCGGGCACCACCACCATCCGCGCGCCTGGTATGAGACGGCAGGCCACCTCCATGAGCGCGGGCGGCATCACCTCATCGTGCTCCCCGCCGATGAACAGCACCGGAGCCTTGATGGCGGCCAACTGCTCGCGGCTGGCGGCCGCCTCCTGGTCGCGTTCCAGCGCGCGCAGCCGCTGAACCCCCTCCTCCGTCTGGAGGCGGTTCGGGCCCTCCTCATTCAGAAGGCGGATCTGCTTGTAGAGGAACGCCCTCTGCTTCTCCCGTCGCGCGAAACCGGGTGCCAGCGCCCGCTTCACCCCATCGCGGCGACGGCGGTCCCATATGGCGCGGGCGTTCGTCCGCAGCTCCTCGTCCGCGGCCAGCCAGACCTCCCGCCGCATGCCGGCGAACGTGTTCCCCATCACCAGCGCCCTCACCCGCTGCGGGTAGGCGATGGTGAAGCCCAGGCAGGTCAGCCCACCCATGGACTGGGCAACCAGCGTCGCCTGCTCAATGCCCAGATGGTCCAGCAGAGCGTGCAGGTCCTCCACGAACGCCGCCGGGCCTGCGTCCTGTCCATCCAGGGAAAGCCCCCAGCCGCGGTGGTCGAAGGTAATACAGCGGTAGTCGTGGGAGAGCATGGGTACCTGCTGCCACCAGCTCAGGTGGTTGCCACCGGCCCCGTGGGCGAACACCACCGCCGGCCCTTTGCCCTGCTCCTGATAGTAGAGGTTGACTCCGTTGATCTCTGCAGTAGCCATCGTGCTGGGCCGATGGTATACGACATCCGCACACCTAGCAACCGGCCAGATGGTAACATGGCCCGGGAAGACCAGTTGGCTGAGAGCGTGTTAATCCACACTGTGGATAACCATTTACGAAATCGCTATAGCGTATAATCGCCAAATGGCCTACAATAGCGATGGATGGCACGTGCCACAAAAGATACGAAGAACTTCTCCTCGGGAGACGCGGTAGCTCCCAGGCGCAGCATCCGTCGCCGACCGCACCTCATGCTTCCGCCGCTTCCCGCACCAGCGGTACAGGCTCCAGAACCCCCTGCACCGGAACCTGAGCGCACTACAGCTATCGAACCCTCCCCCTTTGCGATGGCTTCAACGGGCAATGGGATAGGTGCCAAACCGAAGCGCAGGCGCGGCAGCCGCGGCGGACGGCGCCACAAGAAAGCCGCCGCCGCCATAGCCGAACCGCAGGCGGCAGAGCCCATCGCCCCGGTGGAAGAGCAGCAACCCGACCCGCAGGCTAAGCCAACACGAAGGCGCGGCAGCCGCGGCGGGCAACGCCACAAGAAGACCACCGCCGCCACCGACAAAGCCGAGCCGCAGGCGGCAGAGCCTACCACCCCGGTGGAGGAGCAGCAACCCGAACCGCAGACCAAGCCCAAACGGCAGCGTGGCGGTCAACGTAGCAAGAAGGCAACCGCTGACGCCAGGCCTTCCCGCGTCACCGCCAGACCACCTCTCACCACCACCCGCGCCCGCACACCGGTTACCGGCGCTCCCACCGAAGATGTGCCCGCTCCCTTCGCTCACCCAGCCGAGTATGAGTTCGCCCGCATCCTGGACTTCTACGGTATCACCTGGCAGTACGAGCCCCGCTCCTTCCCCCTCCGCTGGGAGCACGGCCACGTAGCGGAAGCGTTCACCCCGGACTTCTACCTGCCGGACCTCAACATGTACATTGAGATCACCACACTCAAGACAGGCCTCACCGCCGAGAAGAACCGCAAGATGCGCCTGCTTAAACAGCTCCACCCCGAAGTGAACATTAAGCTGCTCAAGAAGCGCGACTACCTGCGCCTGCTGGCTAAGTACGGCTACGGCCCCCTAGCCCCGGAGCAGGTGCCCGAAATAGACCGCGTCCTGATCCCCGTCACCAAGCTTCAGCGACGCGTCGGCGAGCTGGGCGCCCTCATCAGCCACGACTACGCCGACAAGGAGCCAGTGCTCATCGGTATTCTACGGGGAGTTATCTGCTTCATGTCCGACCTCATGCGAAGCATCTCGATCCCCGCTGCTGCCGTCGACTTCATGTCGGTCTCTTCCTACGAGGGCAACGGTTCCGGCGCCGTGCGCATCCTCAAGGACCTGGATGAGAACATCAAGGGCCGCGATGTCATCCTCGTGGAGGACATCGTGGACACGGGGATGACCCTGAATCACATCATTGAGTACCTGCAGTCCAAGCGCCCCGCCTCCCTGAAGGTGTGTACGCTACTGGACAAGCAGGTCCGTCGCATCGCCAACGTGCCACTGGACTACATCGGGTTCGAGATCCCCGATGAGTTCGTCGTCGGCTACGGGTTGGACTTCCGGCAGCGGTTCCGCAACCTGCCATTCATCGCCGTCCTGAAGCACGATCTCCTACCCTAGCGCCCGCCTACCGGACAGGCAGGCTTTTGCGCTAACCAAAGGGTTCACCTTCTTTTCAGTCTTCGCCATCCTCAATAGGATAGGGGCGCTCCGTCTAGCTTTCGAGAGAATACGTATCGTCTACGCCCGTGGCGGGCTGCCAAGTGACGATGGAGGTCGTACCAGTCCTTGACAACCTCTCCGTATAGAGCGAGAATAACGGTGCTCTCCAAGAGACACTTAGCGAGAGCGGATAAAGGGGATCGCGGAGCGGAAGGGCAACCGGAAGCCTAAGCGAGAACCGGAAGCCGCAGCAGCGAAGGTCATTTGGGGAGCGTTTCTTATTGCCCTGACCCATCCCCGGATCGCCGCCTGGCGTATCCTAGTAAGCGGAACGGCATGCCTGATCTCATCGCCCCCCTGTACGGCGGCTACCACCGCCTCGTAAACCTCGCCCTGCGCATCAACCCGTCCTCCGCCCTCAACCGCGTCGACGAGCAACCTCCCGCTGGAACGGACATCGGGCAGGAGCTGTTCGCCGCCGTCCGAGCGATGAAGGCCGAGTCCTACGACACCAGCTGTAACTGCTTCGACTACGCCGCCCTCGCCGGCAGCGAATCTTACGCCCGCTATCGCGCCTGCAGCGCCCGTCTCCAGACGTTCGATCCCACCTCTCTCCGCAGCCGCGAGGAGCGCCTGGCGTTCTGGATCAACCTCTACAACGCCCTCATCATCGATGCCGTCATCGCCTTCCGTCTGAAGGAGAGCGTCCGGGAGGACTGGGGGTTCTTCCGCCGCGCCGCCTACGTCATCGGCGGACGCCGCTACTCCGCCGATGACATCGAGCACGGTATCCTGCGGGGCAACCGCCGCCACTACCACCCCGCCATCCTCCTCCCCCAGTTCGCACCCAGCGACCCCCGCCTCGCGCTCTCCCTTCAACCAGTGGACCCGCGCATACACTGCGCCCTCGTCTGCGCCTCCCGCTCCTGTCCTCCTATCGCCACCTACGAGCCGCAGCGCATCGATGAGCAGCTCGACCTCGCCTGCTCCACCTTCATCAATGCGGGCGGCGCGCAGATGGAGGATGGAGGCCGTCTCTGCCTATCGCCGATCTTCCGCTGGTACGGGCGTGACTTCGGCGGTCGGGAGGGAGTGCGGGAGTTCCTGCTGCGCTACCTCGACCAGGGCGATGCGCGCCGCCTACTGGAGGACGGCCGGCGCCCCGGATTCTACAAGTACGACTGGTCGCTGAACCAGCTCTAGGACGCCGGCTCAGGCGGGATGACGAGCTTCGTCACCAGCTTCGCCTCGATCTCC
>JADFRV010000021.1 GCA_022561095.1 Chloroflexota bacterium
CCGGAGGCGACGTAAAGGGGATGGCCGCCGGCCGCGACGTGCTGCCGGGGGCCGACAACAAGCGCTCGCCCGCGGCGGAGTTCGCGCAAGGCGTGCATACGCTGCGCGATTCGCAGAGACGCACGAGCTACGTGCTGCACACGATGCCCAAGCCGACGATCGCGATGGTAAACGGGCATGCTGTGGGCGCCGGCCTCAGCCTGGCGCTGGCCTGCGACCTACGAGTCGCGTCTGACCAGGCGAAGCTCGGCACGGTCTTCCGGAACGTCGGCTTCAGCGGCGACTTCGGCGGGTCGTATTTCCTGCCCCGGCTCGTCGGTATGGAGAGGGCGCGCCAGCTGTACTTCACCGGCGAGATCCTCATCGCTGAAGATGCGCTCAAGATCGGCATGGTAAGCCGCGTCGTCCCCCACGACAAGCTCGAAGAGGAGACGATGGCGCTGGCAGCCCAGCTCGCCAGCGGGCCAACCCTCGCCTACGCCCGCATGAAGGAGAACCTCAACCGATCGGCCTCCTCCGACCTGCTGACGCTGCTTGACCAGGAGGCGTTGAACATGCGCCTCTCGGCGACGACGAGCGATCACCGTGAGGCGGCCAAGGCGTTCGTTGAGAAGCGATCGCCGACGTTCGCCGGCGAATGAAGCGTGCGCTCACGGAATGGAGGCTGACTTGTGGAAGCGGGTAACTTCCGTGGCTTTGAGCTAACGCTGCACGACCCCGGCATCATCCTCATCACCTTCAATCAGCCGGAGCGGCTCAACGGGATGACCCAGGAGATGAAACGCGACCTGGTGGAGACGTTGCTCCAGGCCCAGATGGACGACGCGGTGCGGGTGGTGATCTTCACCGGCTCCGGGCGAGCTTTCTCCGCCGGCGACGACGTGACGGGCCGCCCTGTGCCAAGCAAGGGAGCCACAGCGCTGGTGCCCAAGATCGGCGGCGGACACCGGACCCCAATCGGGACGTACGATGGGCTCCGCGCCCTGTCCCAGCCGCTGAACCTGGCGGTGCGCAATCTCGACAAGCTCACCATCGCCGCGATTAACGGCGTCGCTATCCAGACAGGCCTTTCCCTGGCGCTCGCCTGCGACTTTCGCATCGCATCCACTGAGGCGCGGCTGGGCAGCGGCACGCTGCGCTTCGGCCTGATGCCGGACGAAGGCGGCCAGTATCTGCTCGTCCAGCTCCTGGGTGTGGCGAAGACGATGGACTTCCTCATGCGCAACAGGATCGTCAGCGCGTCCGAGGCGTTGGAGTCCGGGCTTGTGCACGAAGTCGCGCCACCTGAGCAGCTCATGGACAGGACAATGAAGCTGGCGAGCGAGCTGGCGGACGGGCCTCAGGTGGCGATGCGGCTGTTGAAGCGCTCCGTCTACAACGCGGCGGAGATGACGTTCGCTCACGCCCTGGACGAAATCGCCGCGAAGACCGCCATCTCCGACCACCATGCCGACGCCCGAGAGGGGTTGGCGGCATTCCGGGAAAAGCGCAGGCCCCGCTTCAACCAACCTCCAGACTGAACGGGCGCGACCCCCGCAAGCCCATCCTGGAGGTTTAGCCTTCGCCTGCGAAGCATGATCGCAGGCTGAGCGTCACCCCGGCCGCTGCTATACTGAAGCCGGAATGCAAACGTCCGGACGCCTATCCACGATCGCCGAACGGGTGGAGGCGGTGCGCCTCCGGATTGCTGGCGCCTGCCGCCGCAGCGGCCGCTCCAGCGACGAGGTGACGCTGGTGGCGGTGAGCAAGGGCTTTACGTCGGAGGCGGTGCGTGAGGGCACAGCCGCCGGCCTGCGCCACTTCGGCGAGAACCGCGTCCAGGAGGGGCAGGCCAAGCTGCCGCAGCTGACGGACATATCGCCCCGGCTCACCTGGCATATGGTGGGCCACCTCCAGACCAACAAGGTCAAGACGGCGCTGGGCCTGTTTGATATAATTCATTCCGTGGATTCCCTCCACCTTGCCGAAGCGATCAGCAGACGGGCACCTCCATCAGTACGGGTGCCCGTCCTTCTTGAGGTCAACGTCGCCGGAGAGCCCGCCAAGTACGGCCTCTCACCCGAGGAGCTGCCCGCCCAGGCGGAGGCGATCCGCAGCCTGCCCGGCCTCGACGTCCGCGGCCTGATGACCGTCGCCCCCATGACCGGGGGCGACGAGGAGTTGCGGCCTGTATTCCGTAGCCTGCGACGCCTCGCTGGCTCCCTGAAACTGCGAGAGCTGTCTATGGGCATGACAGACGACTTCGAGCTGGCGGTGGAGGAAGGGGCCACCATCGTGCGCATCGGCCGCGCCATCTTCGGCGAGAGGAGCGGGCGATGAAACTCGCGTTCATCGGCGGCGGCGTCATGGGCGAGGCGATGATCAGCGCCGTGCTGAAGAATGGCCTCGCGAAGCCCCAGGACGTGGCCGTCTGCGACCTCCTCTCCCAGCGCCGCGACTATCTCACCTCAACATACAAGATCAAGGCGCTCGACAAGCCAGCCCCGGTCCTTGAGGGCGCCGACATCGCCGTCCTCGCCGTCAAGCCACAGGAGTTTCCGGTGGCGGCACGGGAGATGTCGATCAAATCCGGGCAGACCGTTATGTCAATAATGGCCGGCGTCACAATCGCTACCATCCAGGACGCCCTCAAGCACGACGCCATCGTGCGGGCGATCCCCAACACGCCCGCCCAGATCGGCGAGGGGATGACCGTTTGGACCGCCACGGACGCCGTCCCCCAGGCCGCCCGCGAGGAGGTGCAGCGCGTCCTGGCCGTCCTGGGCCACGAGCTCTACGTGGACGACGAGAAGTACGTGAACATGGCCACCGCCGTCAGCTCCAGCGGCCCCGCCTACATCTTCCTGGTCATGGAGGCGCTCATCGACGGCGCCGTCCACATCGGCGTCCGCCGCGACATGGCCCAGCACATGATCATCCAGACCGTCCTGGGCTCGGCCAGATACGCCGAGGCGACCGGCAAGCACCTCGCTGACCTGCGCAACGAAGTCACTTCGCCCGCCGGCACCACCACTGAGGGCCTCCGGGCCCTGGAGAAAGCGGGCATGCGCCTGGCCTTCATCGAGGCGGTGCAGGCCGCTTATGAGAAAGCGAAGCGTCTGGGAGGATAAGCCATCGAACCGCTAGGCCTTTTCATCCAGCTCCTGCTCGGCATGCTGCTGATCTCGATCTTCCTGCGGGTCATCTTTTCCTGGATAGGCATGAACCCCGAGAACCCGCTCTACGGCGTCGTCCACGAGATCACGGAACCGATCCTGGCCCCCATCCGCCGGTTCATGCCTCGCATGGGCATGATAGACCTCTCCCCAATGGTGGCCGGCTTCCTCCTCTTCATCATCTTGCGGGCGGCGATGACCATATTCTGATAACGAGCCGCGAGTGTCATCCGGGCCTTGTTGGCCCCACCCACGCGTGCTATTATGCCGACGGCCCAGGCTGAGAGGAGGGGCATCGTGAGCAATTCCGGCGACGGCCAGAAGGGACGCCAGCAGGCGCTGGAGCTGGCCATCGGCCAGATCGAGAAGCGGTTCGGTCGCGGCGCTATCATGCGCCTGGGAGAGGCATCCGCGCGTATGAGCGTGGAGGCGATCCCAACCGGCTCTCTGTCCCTGGACATCGCCCTGGGCATAGGCGGCATACCGCGCGGCCGCGTCACGGAGATCTTCGGGCCGGAGATGGCCGGCAAGTCCACCCTGGCCCAGCACATAGTGGCCGAGGCCCAGCGCCTGGGCGGCCAGGCTGCGGTCGCCTACGTGGACGTGGAGCACGCCCTGGACCCCAGCTTCGCCTCAGCCCTCGGCGTCAACATCGAGGACATGCTGATCTCCCAGCCAGATACCGGCGAGCAGGCGCTGGAGATCTGCGAGGCGCTCATCCGCTCCAACGCCATCGACGTCATAGTGGTCGATAGCGTCGCCGCCCTCGTCCCCCGCGCGGAGATCGAGGGTGATATGGGCGATTCCCTGCCCGGGCTGCAGGCGCGCCTCATGTCGCAGGCGCTGCGCAAGCTCACCGCCGCCGTGTCCCGCTCCCGCACCGCCCTCATCTTCATCAACCAGTTGCGGGAGAAGATCGGCATCGTCTTCGGCAACCCGGAGGTGACCCCCGGCGGCCGCGCCCTCAAGTTCTACTGCTCCGTGCGCATAGACCTGCGCCGCGTAGAGACCCTGAAACACAGCGGTACTGTCATCGGCAACCGTGTACGGGCCAAGGTCGTGAAGAACAAGCTGGCGCCCCCCTTCCGCACGGCGGAGTTCGATATCATCTTCCACGGCCCCCAGATCGGGATAAGCCGTGAGGGAGACATCCTGGATCTGGCGGTGGACGCGGAGATCGTCAAGAAGCAGGGCTCCTTCTACTCGTTCGAAGAGCGGAAGCTGGGCCAGGGCCGGGAGCAGGCCAAGGCCTACCTGCGAGAGAACCCGCAGCTCGTCGAGGAGCTGCAGAACCTCGTTCGCGCCGCCCATGCGCCGCCAGAGCCGGTCGCCGCAGTGGCTGCGGACCAAGTACGCGCTGCCAAATAGTCCGCCCCTTCACCTAAACGCCGCCGCCCGGCGGTTTCCCGCACCGTAGCGGCATCGGTTACGAGGCCGTGCGCAGGACCGCTGAGCGCCGCTGGCGAGAGCTCGCCGAGAGGCCTGACGCACCCGTCAGCGATTGACTTCGGCCGACCGTGCCGGGTCATTGCGGGCTGCCGGCAAAGGTGATCGATTCAAACGCTTTAACCGATTAACAGATTAGCCATTTCCTTGACACCCCAATCTGGCACACCGTATGATGAGCCTAAGCGGTCAATTTGGCCGCTTTAGCTCATAATCTGATGAACCATCTCCTAAAACCAAATAAGGAAGTGAGATTACAATGCCGGAAGGCGCGGTTATCGCAATCGGCGTCGGCCTTCTCGGTGTCTTCTGGGGTGTACTCGGCGGTGCATTACTTCAACAACGAATCACACAGCGGCGTATCGCCGCTTCGGAGCGTAGCGCCGCCCATATCCTCAACGAGGCCGAGAGACGACAGAAGGACATTATCCTCGAAGCCAAGGAGGAGTCCCTCCGTTTTCGCCAGCAGACTGAGGCCGAGCTAAAAGAGCGGCGTAAAGATGTCCAGCGTCTTGAACGCCGCCTCATCCAGAAAGAAGAGAACCTAGACCGCAAGCTGGACTCCCTGGAGCAGCGCCAGCGCAACCTCCAGAACAAGGAAGGCCAGCTGGAAAACGCTAAGGACGAGCTCCGGGAGCTCGAAGAGCAGCACAAGCAAGAGCTTGAGCGCATCTCCAGCCTGACAGTCGGCGAGGCCAAGGAGATCCTTCTCGCCCAGGTGGAGCGCGATATACGGGACGATTCCAACCGCCTCCTGCGCGAGATTGAGAAGGAGGTCAAGGAGGAGGCGGACCAGCGCGCCCGCAAGATCATAGCCACCACCATGCAGCGGCTCACTAGCGACGTGGTTTCGGAGACCACAACCTCGGTCGTGCCACTGCCTTCGGAGGATATGAAGGGCCGTATCATCGGCCGCGAGGGTCGCAACATCCGCTCCCTGGAGCACGCCACCGGCGTGGACGTCATCATCGATGACACGCCTGACGCCGTTACCCTATCCGGCTTCGATCCTGTTCGGAGAGAGGTCGCCCGCGTGGCCCTCACCAAGCTCCTACACGACGGCCGGATACACCCGGCCCGCATCGAGGAGACTGTGGAGAAGGCCCGCAAGGAGGTAGACGTCTCCATCAAGGATGCCGGCGAAGAGGCCGCTATCGAGGCCAGCTGTCCCGGCCTCCACCCGGAGATTATCCGCACCTTGGGCCGCCTGAAATACCGCTACAGCTACGGCCAGAACCAGCTTAACCACGCCGTGGAGACGGCCAACCTGGCCGCCATGGTGGCCCACGAGTTGGGCGCCAACGTGGAGGTGGCCCGCCGCGGCGGCCTCCTACACGACCTTGGCAAAGCGATCGACCATGATGTAGAGGGTACTCACGCCATGATCGGCGCCGCGCTAGCCCGCCGCCACAACGTCCACCCCGGCGTGATCCACTGCATCGAAGCGCACCACGAGGAGGTGGAGCCCACATCCGCGGAGGCGACCATCACCATCGTTGCCGACGCTATCAGCGGCAGCCGGCCCGGCGCCCGCCGCGAGTCGATGGACCAGTACCTCAAGCGGCTCGAGGCGCTGGAGGAGGTCGCCAACGCCTTCCCAGGCGTCGACAAGTCCTTCGCCATCCAGGCCGGTCGCGAGATCCGTATCATCGTCAGGCCGGAAGAGATCGACGACCTCGGCGCCAACCGCATGGCCAAGGAGATCAGCAAGCGGATCGAGGAGACCCTCGATTACCCCGGCCAGATCAAGATCACCGTCATCCGCGAAAGGCGGTCGGTGGAGTACGCGAAGTAGCATCCCGGGGGAGGCGTCGTCGGCCCGTGACGCCCCGCTCGCTAGAAGGTGTGCCCGGCAGTGAACATACTCCTAATCGGTGACGTTGTGGGTAAGGTGGGACGAAGGGCCATCGCCTGCCTTCTCCCTGAGATCAGGCGCAACCACGATCTGGATATAGTCATCGCCAACGGCGAGAACGCGGCCGGCGGCAAAGGTCTCACGCCAAGTACCGCCGATGAGATGTTCGAGGCTGGGGTGGAGATTATCACCTCCGGCAACCACATCTGGCGCTACAACGAGATATACCCCTATCTGGACAGCGAAGCTCCCGTGCTGCGCCCCCTTAACTACCCCGAAGGCGCCCCCGGCCGCGGCGTCCTCTGCCACAACGGCATCGCCGTGATCAACCTTATGGGCCGCACCTTCATGCCCGGTGCCCTGGACTGTCCCTTTCGTGGCGCCGATGATGCCCTGGCGAACATCGGAGACTGCGACATCGTCATAGTGGACATGCACGCCGAGGCCACCAGCGAGAAGGCAGCCATGGCCTGGTATCTGGACGGTCGCGTCAGCGCCGTTATCGGCAGCCACACCCACATCCCTACCGCCGACGCGCGGGTATTGCCGAAGGGCACCGCGTTCGTGACTGATGTGGGAATGGTCGGCTCGCGCGACTCCATCCTGGGGGTAGTGAGGCAGCCCGTTATCGACGCCTTTCTCAACCAGCTCCCCGCCCGCTTCACGACCGATGAGCACGGCCCCGTCGTGTTCAACTCGGTTCTCATCCAGGTCGACGAAGCGAGCGGCCGGGCGACCGGCATTCAGCGGATCGATCGCGAACTCACCTGATGGGCAGCCGCGCCGACCTGCACACCCACAGCACCTTCTCCGACGGCGTACTAACGCCCACCGAGCTCATCGAGCTAGCCTATAACCACGGCGTCCGCGTGATGTCGCTCTCTGACCATGACACCACCCAGGGGCTGCCGGAGGCGTTCGCCGCCGCCGCCCGCCACCCGGAGTTCATGCTCATTCCCGGCATCGAGATGAGCACCGACATCCCCGGCAGCGAGGTCCACATCCTGGGCCACTTTATCGATTGGAAGGACGAGAGGTTCGAGCGAGAGCTGGTGATCCTGCGCAAGTCACGGCTGGGACGCGCGCACAAGATGGTGGAGAGGCTGACGGAGCTTGGCAAGCCGGTGGCCTGGGAGCGGGTGGAGAGCTTCGCCGGCGAAGGCGCCGTCGGCCGGCCGCACATCGCGCGCGCCCTCGTGGAGGCCGGCCATGTCGCCACCGTCAGCGAAGCGTTTGACCTCTACCTTAGCCGAACCGGGCCCGCCTACGTAGAACGCGAGCGCCTCACCCCGATTGAGGTGGTCGAGATGCTGATCAGCGTCGAGGGCCTGCCCACCATAGCCCACCCGCGTGATCTGGATAACCTGGAAGAGCTGCTCACCAAGCTGAAAGCGGCCGGGCTCGTGGGCATGGAGGTCTACTATCAGGACTACACCCCGGATGAAGTGGAGCGCCTGCGCGCGCTGGCCGATAAGATCGGGCTCATCCCCCTGGGAGGGAGCGACTATCATGGCTTCGGCGGCCACCACCAGAGGGAGCCCGGTGACATACCCCTGCCTGATGAGCCCGTGGAAAGGCTGCTAGCCCTGGCGCGAGAGCGAGGAGCGCTGGAGAGGGTATAGCGCCCGCCCTATGCAGTGCGCCCGCCACCCTAAGGTTGAGACCGGACTCACCTGCGGGCGCTGCGAGACCCCCATCTGCCCCCGTTGCGCCGTTTTCACGGACGTGGGCGCCCGCTGCCCCACCTGCGCCCCCGCCCGCAAGCTTCCCCAGTTTGAGATTGGGCCGGTATACCTCCTGCGCGCCGCCGCCGCCGCCCTGGCCGCCGGCGTGGGGCTGGGCGCGGTCTGGGGAGCCCTCCTCCCCGGGCGCATAGGCATCTTCGGGCTCCTGGCGGCCGCCCTCATCGGATACCTCATCGCGGGGGCGGTCAGCGCGGCGACCAACCGTAAGTCCGGCACACCCCTGCAGGTGGTCGCCGCCGGCGGCGCCATCGCAGCCTACTTGGTGCGCAACCTCGTTATCGGGGACGACATACTGCCCAGCGACGATCTGTTCGGATATGTCGCCGTCATCGTCGCCGGCGCGGTGGCGATCAGCCGCCTGCGCTACTAGCGAAGGATAGCCGTGATCACCAGCCCTGCGATAATGAACGCCACTATGAGAGCGATGCGCCGCAGATCACTCACGACGTAGCTGTAGTCACGGCTGATGTGCCGGGGCTCAGACGATCGTTCCTCGGCAAAGGCTGCAGGAGCCGGCGGAGGCGGAGGAGAAGGGACGGGGGCTACGGTGCCTTCATAGGAAGGAGCCTCTGGCTCCCCGGAAAGAGGTTGCCTCTTTATCTTGCGCCGCCTATTAGGCGGCCGGTAGCGTCTCGGCAAAGAGTACTCCCCGTCAGTATTCGTTCGAATCGCATTATACAGATAGATTGGGCCAAGGCCAACGGCGAAGCTAGAATCGCCTCCGTTGACACCGTTCGAGGGCTCCTAATAGAATAGAAGCGCCCTCAGGAGGCTACCGCCCTTGAGGGTGTTCGACGGGCGGCCCCGTGGTGTAGCGGTTAACATGCCAGCTTGTCAAGCTGGAGATCGTCGGTTCGAATCCGATCGGGGTCGCCATACACCTAGCACGTTCCCCTGCGCCGGCCAGCGCTCCTTCAGACGCCTATCGCTCAACCACCCAGCCACCGTCCTCCCACTGGAGACGGATCGCGCCCGCATCGGCGAATAGCGGCCCCACCTCCAGCTCCAGTTGGCGGTAGAGGGAGGGCGGGACGCTCAGGTCCGCCAGGTACAGCTCTCCCAGACGCTCTCGCACTTCGGGAGCTCCCAGGCCTGTCTTCGGCAGGGCCAGGGTCAGGGTGGCGACCGCCTTGATGGACGGCTCGTATACCGTACCCGAGCCGGCGTCGACGCCCGACGGCACGTCGAGCGACACGATCGGCTTGCCGCTGGCGTTAGCGCCGTCAATCAGGGCGGCGAAACGTCCGCGGGGCGCCCCCGTCAGGCTGTAGCCGATGAGCGCATCGACGATGAGGTCGGCCTCGCCGAAGAGGCGTTCGAGACGCGTTTGAGGAGTGTCTTCCGCCTCCAGCAGCTCTACCCCCATCCGCTGCAGGATGGAGGCCTGGTGCGCGGGGACATCCATCAGCTCGCGGACCGCCACTGGGAGGATGACGCAGACGCGGCCGCCCATATTGCTCAGGTGGCGGGCTGCCACCATACCCCCACCGCCGTTGTTCCCCTTGCCCGCCAGCACGAGAACGCTCCGGTCGCGGGCCCCGGCCGCCAGGGTCGCGGCCAGCCGCGCCAGGTTTCGTCCGGCGTTCTCCATCATCTGGAGGAGGACGATACCGTACTCCTCAACCATCAGCCGGTCCACCTCACGCATCTGCTCCGTAGTGATGGACGGCACTCTAGCCCTCTTGCGAGCCCTGATCACTTGGGCCACCACGGCGGCAGCTCCGAAAGGATCGCCGGCTCCATCTCCACCGCCAGGGGCGTGAGGAGCCTGGCCATCGCGTTCCAGTTGGCGATGCAGAAGGTGAGCTCCACCAGATCACGCTCCGCGAGGTGGTTGAGCAGCTCACGGGCCAGCTCGGCGGAGTCTGCCCGCATGGCGGTGACCGAGTCTGTGTAGCGCAGCACCAGACGCTCAAGCTCTGAGAAGCCCGACGCGGACTCGTATTCGGCCAGCGCCTCCATCTCCGCAGCCGTGAGGCCAACCTGCCTGCCGATGCGGACGTGGTGGGCGAAGCCGTAGTCGCAGCGCAGGACATGAAACAGGCGCAATACGGCCAGCTCCCTCAGCCGCGGGTCAAGGCTCAGACGCGTAAAGAGCGCCGTCATCATCTCCCACCAAACGCGCATCAAGTCCGGCGTGTGGGCCATCACCTTGAACACGTTCAGGACGCCCAGCCCGCGGCTCGTGCGCTCGATAAGCTCGTAGAACTCCTGGAGTTGCGGCGAGTTGGGGGTTTCCACCTGCGACACGACGGCCATTACTTAGCTCCCCGCTCGATAATGCGATAGACGACGGTACCCTGGGCCAGGAGCTTGCCGTCGGCGTTGGTCACCCGCACGTCGGAGTAGATGATCTCCTTGCCCCGCTTCAGCACTTGCCCCTCGGCGAAGACGTCCTCGCCGATGACGCCGGAGAGGTAGTTGACGTTAACGCCGACCGTGGAGCCGAAGTAGCGTGGCGAGAGGATCTCCGCCGTAGTCCAGGCGGCCATCGCGCCCGTCGTGTCGATCAGGGAGGCGATGGCGCCGCCGTGGAGGGCATCGCCAGCGGTGGTGTTCTCCTTCTGAAAGCGCAGGCGCAGCTTGGCGTACCCCTCGCGGCCCTCGATAAATTCCATGCCAAGCTGCTTCATGTAGGGCGTTATGGCTATCACCTTCGCCATGCGCTCATAGTTCGTGTCCGCCTTGCTGTCAGGCATCGGGGTATCCTCCCTCTCGCGTGTTAGGGCACCAGCGCTATGTGGATCGCCTCCTCGCCCTCTATCTCGCGGGCCAAGAGGCGCAGGGCGTACTCGGCCTGATCCAGGGGCAGGGTATGAGTGTGCATCTCCGCCAGCGGGTAACGGCCGGATTCGATCAGGCGAACGGCCGCCTCGTAGGCTGGGTAGTCCACACCGAGGGCGCCCTTTAACGTCAGCTCCTTGGCTACGACCTTATCGCTCAGGAAGTCCGGAACCGGTTTAGGCCCCTTGGTGCCGGCCAGAACGACTGTGCCGCCCCTGCGGGCCAGGTCCACCGCCTGTGTGACCGCCTCCACAGCGTAGGCCGTCACGTCCACCACCACGTCGGCCATGCGGCCGTCGGTGATCTCACGCACCCGGCTACGGATGTCCTCCGCCTCGACATCGATCGTGTGGTGAGCGCCGAACCTCCGCGCCAGGGCCAGCTTCCTCTCGTCGGCGGCGAGGCCGGTCACGATCACGCAGCCGGCGCCGGCCTCCCGGCAGGCGATGACGCTGGCCAGCCCCCGCTGCCCCGGACCCAGAATCACCACCGTATCGCCCACCCTGGTGCCCGGCAGCTCCACCGCCCAGCGGAAACCGGCGCCCAGGGGGTTGAACAGCACGGCCAGCTCAACGGGGATATCCGGGGAAATGCGATGAATCAGGGAGTGCGGGTCCAGGTACATGTACTGGGCGTAGCCGCCCCATAGGGAGGGTGGCGTGCTTGTGGAGATGTAGCCGTAACCGGATATGAAACCGCGGCCCCGACACAGCCGGTAGCGTCCGGCGACGCACTCCCGGCAATAGCCGCAGGGGAGCAACGCCTCAACCGCGACACGATCCCCTTGCTTGACACCCCAGCGCCCGGCCGCCACATCGCCGATCTCCTCGATGACGCCCACCGGCTCGTGGCCGGGGATAACGGGAAACGGGGCGGGCAGCGCCCCCGCGTACTGTTCGTAGTCGCTGCCGCAGATGCCGCAGGCCTCCACCCGCAGGAGAGCGTCCTCAGCCCCTATCTCCGGCAGCGGAAACTCCGCGCTGCGCAGGCGGCGAGGCCCATCCTGCACCACCGCCCGGGACGTGGCGCCCTTACTCACTTCCAGCTACGCTCCCACGAGCCACAGACAGACACCCACCCTCCTAAATCATGCCAATAGGAATGCACGAGGCTACGGTGCCGCTAGGATAGGCTCACCGGGCTCAGGCTGTCAATGCGGCGCCCATCGATGGCATGCCGAATCCTTCGGCCTGGCTATCGCGTAACTCCTAGTGGTCAGGGCCCAGGGGCCGTGGCCCGGCAAAGAGGTAGGCAAGATGGCATGAACCCGTTCCAGGCCTGGTTTGAGCTGGCGTTGGAGACCGTCCAGCGGGAGTCGTACTACAGCATCTATCTCGCTGTTGTCGCCACCTGGTTCGCCTACATGGGCCTGCGCGGCCTGGTCTCGAAGGAGACGCGAGGGTTCGGCTGGCGGCGCGGGCCGGCCCTGGATCGGGAGGCGGAAGTGACTGGTCAGATATGGCTCGTTTTGGCGGCGACGCTCGGCGCGGCGGCGTTGCTCTTCAAGCTGACCTAAGCGGGCGTCATGGTGCGGAGGTTAGGACTGGTCTTCGGGACGATGGCAGGGCTGCTGCCCTGGCTGCTGGCCCTGGGCATGGCGCTCATCATCGTCATCGTCTTCGCTCAGCGGTTCGGCATCTTCGGCCAGAAGATCGAGCTGCCGGGGAGTTCGGTGCTGGTCCCAACCGGCTCCGAGGGCCGCAGCGTCGAGGCGTTCACCTTCACCGCCCGCGACGGCATCCGCTCCATCGATAACCCCAGCTTCCTGACCGCCCAGGAGGCGGAGGAGCGCGGCGAGATGGTGCCCACGGAGTTCGTTATCGGGATCAGCCTAAACGGGGAGAGCAAGGCGTATCCGGTCAACATCCTAAGCCGCCATGAGATCGCGAACGACACCGTGGGTGGCGTCGCTATCGCCGTCACGTTCTGACCGCTATGCTTCACCGGTCTCGTGTTTGACCGGCAGGTAGAGGGCCAGGAGCTCACCTTCGGCGTGTCCGGGAAGCTGATCATGAACAACCTGGTGATGTACGACCGCCAGACGGACTCTCTTTGGCTCCAGATAACCGGCGAGGGTATCGATGGCCGCTTCAAGGGCGTCAGCCTCGTCAAAGTCCCGCACGTGCAGACCACCTGGGCCGCCTGGAAAGAGATGCACCCGGACACCCTGGTGCTGGACAAACGGGGCGGCTACGATCGCGATTCGTACGAGTCCTACTACCGCAACCCGGGCGCCGGCCCCCTGGGCCAGTCCCGAAGCGATGACCGCCTGCCCCCCAAGGATCTGGTGCTGGGCTACATCTTCGGCGGGCGCGCCAAGGGCTACCCCTTCCGAACGCTCCTGGAGATGCCTGTGATCAACGACGTCTTCGCCGAACGCGAGCTGCTGGTGGTGTTCGAAGAACGCTCCCAGACGGGACAGATCTTCCGGCGCGAAGTGGACGGTCGAACACTCACCTTCGAGCTGATGTCGCTTCGCGATGGCGACGTGATCGTGCGCGACCGGGAGACGGGATCGACGTGGTCGGGCCTATCGGGGGAGGCGCTGGAGGGCCCACTGGCGGGCCGCACGCTCCAGCAGATGCCCGCCTTCTACGCCTTCTGGTTCAGTTGGACGGACTTCTTCATCGAGGCCGAACTGTACGAGAAGCCGACTTCAAGCTGACCTGAGGCTTGTGTCGGACTGACGGCCGGCCCGGACGTGCGATAATCCAGTGTGATGCCACCTCGTCGAACCAAGATCATCGCCACCATCGGGCCTGCTACCCGAAGCGAGGCTGCGGTGCGCTCGCTCATTGATGCCGGCGTCGATGCCTTTCGCCTCAACTTCTCCTACGGCAGCCACGATGAGCACGCCGAGGCGTTCGACCTCATTCGGCGGCTGTCCCGCTACGCAGACCGGCCGGTGGCCATCGTGCAGGACCTCCAGGGGCCGAAGGTCAGAGTAGGCAAGCTAGCGAACGGGCCGTACCAGCTGGAGCGGGGTGACGAAACGACGTTCACGACCGATGGCGTCACAGGCGATGCCGCTCGCATCCCGGTCACGTACGCCGCGCTGCCGCAGGTCGTCAAGGCGGGCGACCGCATCCTGCTGGGCGACGGCGAGGCGGAGCTCAGGGTGGAGTCGGTCGCGGGGCCGGAGGTGCGCGCCCGCGTGATCGAAGGCGGTGTCCTCAAGGAGAACCAGGGGATGCACCTGCCGGGCGTGGCCCTCAGGGAAGAGGCGCTCAGCGAGAAGGACCTGGCCGACCTCCGGTTGGGAGTCCGGCTGGGTGTGGACTACGTCGCTCTCTCCTTCGTGCGCAGCGGCGATGACGTTCGGCTCCTGAAGAAGCTCATCAAGGAGCAGGGGGCGCGTATCCCGGTCATCGCCAAGCTGGAGAAGAAAGAGGCGATTGAGGCCCTGGACGAGATCCTCGCCGCCGCCGATGGCGTCATGGTCGCCCGCGGCGACCTGGGTCTGGAGCTGGGACCCGAAAAGGTACCGCTCCTGCAGAAGCGGATCATCCGCCAGGCCAACCGGCGCGGGATCCTTGTGATCACCGCCACCCAGATGCTGGAATCCATGACCAGCAGCCCGCGGCCGACCCGTGCGGAGGCCTCCGACGTGGCCAACGCCATCCTGGACGGAACGGATGCCGTGATGCTTTCCGCGGAGACGGCGGTGGGACGCTACCCGGCTCAGGCGGTGCGCATGATGGCCCGCATCGCTGAGGAGGCGGAGAGTGAGCCGGGAGAAGACCACGCCGAGGGGCGCCGACTGAGCCACGCCCACGCCTTGAGCCGCGCCGCCCGCAAGCTGGCCAGCGACGTCCACGCCTCGGCCATCGTCGTCTTCACCCGCTCCGGCTACTCGGCCTACCTCGTATCGAAGGAGCGACCAAGGATTCCGATCTTCGCATTCACACCCAGCGAGGCGGTGTCTCGACAACTGGCGCTATGGTGGGGCGTCACGCCGCTGGTCGCCGACTTCGCGCCGTCGGTCGAAGAGATGATCCCCTACACCGACCGCTATCTGGTGGAACAGGGCCTGCTACGAAAGGGGGACGTGGTAGTCGTCGCCCGCTGGTCACCTCTACGGGCCAAGGTCTGGACGAACTTCGTTCAGCTCCACCGTCTGGCCACCAAGAGCGCTGACGCCGGGCTCGCGACAGACTGACTCGCTGCTGGCGAACGCCCACTCGAAGAGCGCCACGGCGTCCTCATAGATACTCGAACTGCCCAGCGCTGAGACGATGAGGCGTCTCCCATCCCTCTCTGCCGCCGCCACGATAGTCTGTTGCGCCTCGTCCGTGTAGCCGATTTTTACCCCCAGCGAATCCGGATACGAGTACACGAGCCGGTTGCCGTTCCACAGAGGCGGGCCGTCCCAGGCCGGCTGGTACGTGGTTGTACGGACGATGGCCGCCAGCTCCGGCTGCCTGATCAGCTCCCGCCCAAGCATGGCGATGTCGAACGCGGAGGTGTACATACCAAGCTCGTCCAGGCCGTGAGGGTTCGTGAAGTGGGTGTCGCTCAGCCCTAGCTGCTCCACCTTATCGTTCATCAGATCGACGAAGGCGGTGGTGGTGAAACCAACATATTCTGCGATAGCGATAGCGGCATCGTTACCGGAAGGGAGAAGTAGACCGTAGAGCAGATCGCGCAGGCTAAGCCTCTGTCCGGGCTCCAGCCCCATGACGGTCGAGTCTGTGGTGACGGCAAGCTCCGCTCCATCCACCCGCACGTCAACGATCTCCGAGAGGTCAGCTCGCTCGGCGGCGACCAGCGCGGTCGCGACCTTGGTGAGGCTGGCAGGCGCCAATCTTTGATGCACGCTATCGCCGTACAACAACGCCCCGCACGGCTCCTCGATGATGACCGCCGACCGAGCAGTGATCGGAGGCGGCGCCGCGTCGCTGACGAAAGTCGAATCGCCCGGAGAGGGCGCGCAGATACCGCCGGAAGTGCATGCTATCAAGGCGGAAAAGGCGGGCGCGCAGCCTTCACTCCCCGGGCAGGCTGAGGAGCCGATGAGCTGTCCGCCACTGTCGTCCGTCAGGCGGGAAGCCAGAATCACGAAGCCTATCACCAGCGCCAACGGAAGCAGGAGCAACCACTCTTGCTGCCTCGGGCGGTTGCGGCGCCGCGGATACCCGTATCTCCGTCTATCCATCGAACCTCTCTAGTTAAATGCAATCAACGTGCGTTTGGTTAAAGGGATGTAGCCACTTTTGACACTAAGTTCCGAAGCGCCAACGATGCTCGGCTAGTCCGGGATCGCCAGCACGATCAGCCAGGCCAGGCCGAAGCAGATGGGGAAGGTCAGCACCCAGGCGGCAACGATGTTGTACGCCACCCCCCAGCGGACGGCCGAGAGGCGCCGGGTCGACCCCACGCCCATGATGGCGCTGCCGATGGTCTGGGTGGTGCTGAGGGGGATGCCGAAGCGAGAGGTGATCGTCAGGGTGGCGGCCGCCGCCGTCTCCGCCGCGAAGCCCTGGTAGGTCTCCAGGTGCGTGACGCGCATGCCCAGGGTGCGGATGATGCGCCAGCCGCCGGTCATAGTACTGACGCCCAGCGTCCCCGCTCCCAGGAAGATCACCCACAGCGGCACATCGAACTCCGCCGCGGGCGTCTCGTTGTGGACAGCCAGGGCAAACGCCATCACGCCTATCGCCTTCTGGCCGTCCGCCGTACCGTGACTGAACGCCATGAACGCCGAGGAGAGGATCTGCAGAGGGCCGAACAGCCGCCGCATCGCCGAGGGGTTGGCCCGCCGGAACAGCCACAGGACCGCCACCATAAGGAGAGCGGCCCCGGCGAACCCGAAGACCACGGCCGCTCCCACGCCGGTGAACACCTTCGTCCAGCCGTCCCCCAGCAGTACGTCCGTACCGGCCACCCCCACGGCAGCGCCGGCGAGGCCCGCCACGAGTCCATGACTCTCGCTGGTGGGTAACCCGAAGTAGGCGGCGGAGCCGCTCCAGAGCACCACGGCCAGCGCCGCCCCCGCCGCGATCTGCAGTCCGCCGCCGCTCCCGCCCTCCTTTATGACCGCGTCAATATCCACGATATCCCTGCCGATGGTCGTCGCCACCGCTGTCCCGGCAAAGACGCCGACTAGGTTCAGGACTGCCGCCATCGCCACCGCGATGATCGGTCGCAGAGCTCTGGTCGAGATCACGGTGGCGACGGCGTTAGGGGCGTCCGTCCAGCCGTTGACCGCCTCGAAAGCGAGGATCGCCGCGAAGGTGAATATCAGGAAGCCGAACGTATCGGTCAACGGGCCTCGAATGAAAAGAGGGAAGCGGCGCTTCCCTCTTTCAACAAGCGTATCCCGCGGTTAGGCATGCTTAAGGACGATCGCCTCCAGGACATAAGCCACCTGTTCACAGCTATCGGTGGCCTCCTCCAGCTGATCGTATATGTCGCGCCACTTGATGATGTCCACAGCGTTCCTCTCACCCCGGAACAGCTCAGCCATGGAGTCCAGATACAGACTATCGGCCTCGTTCTCCAGACGGTTGATCTCCTTAAGCTGCTCCAGGATTGACTTGAGCCGGCCTTTGTGTCGCAGGACAGAAACCGCTTTCTCCAACTGAACGCACTGGAGGCGGATAAGATCAGCCAGGCCACGCGCGGCCGCGGTAGGCTGGGAGATGCCGTAGATGCGGATGGCCGTGGACGCGCCCTCAATGTAGTCCATAACGTCGTCCATGCGCTGGGCCAGCGCGGCGATGTCCTCACGGTCAAAAGGCGTGACAAACGTCTTGTGGACCTGGAGGTAAATCTCATGGGTGATCTCATCGCCCTCGTGCTCCAGGTCCTTCAGGTGGACGGTCTTGGTCCCTACGTTCTCGAAGTGCTCCAGAAGATCCGTCAAGGCCTCGCTGGCCACCACCAGGTTACGGGCGCTTTTGTCAAACAGCTCGAAGAAACGGCCGCTGCGGGGGATCAGGGAAAGGCGCATATCTGCTTGCTCATTTCCGACCAAGGCAAATGTAGCAACCGCCCTAGGCGCTGTCAAGGCCCGGCGAGCGCCACTTCAGCCAATCTTTTTATGCCGCCGATAGGCACATCGCGAACAGCCGGAGAGCGCCCGCGCCTCACCCAGGATCAGTCGTCGCGGCCTGGATGCAGACCGTCTGCTACAATGGATCATAGACATACTGGAAGGGAGCAAATTATGGTCAGCGAAGAGGTTGTGACGGAGGCCCTCAAAGAGGTCTATGACCCCGAGCTGCACTACAACATCGTCGACCTGGGGCTCGTATACGAGGTGGACATCAAGGACGGCGACGTCCACGTACTGATGACGCTGACCACCCCTGCCTGCCCCGTCGGCCCCATGATCATCGAGCAGGTCCAGGAGACGGTGGGCATCATGCCCGGCGTGAAGGACGTCGACGTCGAGATCACTTTCGACCCGATGTGGAGCCCTGACCTGATGAGCGACGAGGCGAAGGCCGGTCTCGGCATCGACTAGGAAGCGAGGCCCAGTTGGAAGACCGCTACCCCGGCAAGCTCACCATCGAGATCAGATACTGCGTAGTCTGAGGCTACCTGCCCCTGGCCGCCTGGATGGCGACCGAGATATGGCACGACTTTGGTGAGGATGCCCCCGTCACTCTGATCCCAGTCGCCGACGGACGGCTGGAGCTCTCCGCTAACGGCGAGACGCTGTTCGACCGTAAGGCGGAAGGCGGCGTCTACCCCGAGATGAAGCGCGTCCGCGAGATCAAGCAGCAGGTCAAGGCCCGGCTGCAGACGCTGAGCGTCTCACGCTAGGCTCCCCTCATAGAGGAGACGTTCAGGTCTCCAATTCCATCTGGAGGGCAAGCCATCCGCTACAGCGTGTGTTCCACGCCTAGCAACGCCCTGTACCGCCCCAGCGCCATCAGCGGCCAGTAGTTCCGGTACAGGTGATACTTGATATAGAAATCGCCTGGGAAGCCGGTGGCGGTAAACTGAGGCTCCTCCCACTGCCCATCCTCCTCCTGCCGCTCCACCAGGTACGATACGCCCCGCTCCACAGCCTGCCGGTGCAGGCCGTCGTCTCCGGGCTCGGCCGCCAGGAGCGCCAGCAACGCCCATGCCGTCTGCGAGGCGGTGCTGGGGCCGATGCCGGCCAGCCGCGGGTCTTCGTAGCTCTCGCACGTCTCGCCCCAGCCTCCGTCCTCATTCTGCTTCTGGATGAGCCAGCGCACCGCCCGCCGCACGTACGGTCGCGTCATCTCCTCGCCCACCGCCTTGAGGGCGGGCAACACCGCGCCCACCCCGTAGATATAGTTCACCCCCCAACGCCCCCACCAGCTACCGTCCGGCCTCTGCTCGCCACGGAGGTAGTCCAGCGCCCGGCGCACCTCCGCCGAGTCCCCATGGCCCAGCAGGCCCAGCGCCTCAACGATGTGCGCCGTCACGTCCTCCGTGGGGTAGTCGATCACCTCACCGAAGTCGCAGAACGGTATCTGGTTGGCCAGCCTCTGCGTGTTATCTTTATCGAAGGAGCCCCAACCGCCGTTCTTGGACTGCATCGCCAGCAGCCAGCGCCCTCCCCGCGCCAGCGCCCGCTCCCTGCGCTTTTCGTCCGGCAGCCGCGTGCGCGCCAGCGCCATCAGGACCTCGGCCGTGTCATCCGTATCCGGGTAGAGATCGTTCTCGAACTCGAACGCCCAGCCGCCGGGCTCCACGCCCCGCACCTTCACCTGCCAGTCGCCGCCGCCCAAGATCTGCTCGCGCAGCAGCCAGCGGCCCGCCCTCACCAGCGCCGGGTGGTCCGCCGGCAGCTCCGAGTCCAGGAGTCCGATCATCGCCAGCGCCGTGTCCCACACCGGCGATAGGCAGGCCTGCGGGTTGAAGATACGGTCGTCCTCCACCGCGAAGGCGCCCTCAAACCCCTCCAGACCCCTGCGCATCACCGGATCGTCCAGCGAGTTGCCCCGCAGTTTGAGGGCGATGAGCGAATACACCCACGGCGGCTGTATGCCGCCCCACGATCCGTCCGCCTCCTGGTGCGAAACGATCCAGCGCTCCGCCGCGCCGTAGGCCGCCCGCCGTAGCGGCCTGAACGCTATGCGCTCGTAGCGACGTAACAGACCGTCCGCAGCGTGGAAGAAACGTCGCCAGTTGAGCCATCCCGCGGGCCGCGGCAGCGAGTAGTCGATCCGGTCACGCGGCGCCGGGTACAGCTCGTCGATGCGGGCCGAATCGGGTACGGGGCAGATGGGACGTTCGTTCAGGATGATGAGCATCGGCACCAGCGTGGCCCGCGCCCAGGACGCGAAATCGTAGATGTTCAGCGGGAACCAGGGCGGCAGGAACATCATCTCCGGCGGCAGCACCGGCACCCCCCGCCAGTCCCACTGGCCGAACAGGGCCAGCCATATCTTGGTGAACACCCGGACCCTGGGCACACCGCCCGCCGACAGCACGAACTCCCGCGCCTTCCGCATCGGCGGCTCCTCCGCGGAGACGCCCGCCAGCTTCAGCGCGAAGTAGGACTCCACCGTGGCGTTGATGTCCGGCGGCCCACCGTGATAGATGCTCCAGGCGCCGTCCGGCCGCTGCTGGCTGCGCAGATAGTTTGCGATCTTCCGCCAGCGCCCCTCCTCCGCAACCCCCAGGAAGTGAGTCAGCAGCAGGTACTCCGCCGCCATGCACACATTGGACTCCAGCTCCCCCCACCAGTAGCCGTCCGGATGCTGCGAACGCAGGAAGTACTCCTGCGAACGGCCAACCGCTTCA
>JADFRV010000022.1 GCA_022561095.1 Chloroflexota bacterium
TGTCAGACTCATCTAGTAGGAGCGTGGGACACTCCTTATCTATCCTTCTATAGAGCGCCGCTGGGGTCACCCGCCCCGTAAACCAGGGACGCGCCACTATCAGTTGCAGCACTTCCAAGAGAAGCGTTTTGCCGCTCCGCTTCTCCGCCGATGTGATCGCCAAGTAAGGCGTGGATTCGGCGGCGTCTAAGGCGTGGGTATGGGCTACCCATAGAGTGATTGCGTCGGCCTGGGCGTCACTCAGCACGACGTATTGACGTATGTAGGCCAGCACGTCCCCCAGTAAAGGGGCTAGCGTGGGGGTAGGTGCGCGAGGGGTCGGGGCCTCCGTCTTACCGGCGGGATAGCGGGCGACGCTGGCGGCGATAGCCTGTACCTCAGGGTCGGGTAGTGGGGGGTCGCAGCGGTTGGCGTTGACTTCCAGCAGGGCAGCGGCTATTTCTGTCTCTCCTAACCCCCTGCGCCTAAGCGTCCCCGCGATACTGGCAAGGGTGCCGTTGCGCTCCCCGTCAGGGATGATCTCGCCCACCTCAGGGGCGGGGGCGCGTTGCCCGTTCTGCATCAGGCTCTTGAACGCGTCAGGGAGGGGAGCGGCCCGCATATCGCCGGGGCCGTGGCCTATCTCCCATTCGTACTGTCGCCCTGAGACGTGCAAGGAAGGCGGCGCTACGATGTAGCCGCCCGCAGAGCGAACGTCTATACCTGGACCAACGACGCCAGAGGTATTCTTGTAATCCTGGTCGGTGTGGTAGATGAAGTGACGCCCGCCGCCGCCGGTGAGCGAGGTCACGGTATCGGGTAACTCTCCTAGGTTGGCTATTGAGTCGCTCCCGCCCTTGTCCGGGTCTATGTCAATAGCAATAAGGCCGTCGCCCATAAGGAGCCCGACGTTGGCCTGGGGGTGTTCACCCCACCATCCCCTGATCTTCGTCGCGTCAAGCGTGGCATCCGTCAGGCCGTTATCCGTCTTCGGGTGCTTTGCGGGACTCCCGCAGTTAGACCTTTTCTGGCAGGAACATTTGCCGTCAACGGCCCACTGTAACGGAAAGACACGCCGCCCCTGGGCTGCGTATTTCAGGGCGGCGTCCAGCATAGTGCTCACGTCTGCCCCCATGAGGGCTCTAGCGGCGGTGCCTTCGCGAGCCATTCGTCCGTCTGCGACACCCATTTAAGCCAGCGGCCACAGGAAGGCTTCGGACAATACGCGCCCAAGTGCAGGCGACCCCCGGTCATATAGCTCCACTCAAGGGAGGGCTGGGCCGCGACCCTTGCACGGCGACGCCAGCTTTTAGGGGTGCATCGCGGGCAGGCTAGGGTGCTCATCGCGCCCACCAGGGGCCAACGGCGGGCTTGTCCGTCCGCCCCGCCATGAGAATACGGGCACGGGGGAGAAGGGCGAGAATGTCGGGGTCGGTGCTGGCGTACTCCACCTCAGCCAGCAGCGCCCGATGGTCAGCGAACGGGCAGCAGCGGAGGAAAGGCCAAGTTCGGGTGCGGGATTCGCCTTGATGTTGTAAGATGGTCATTGAACGTTGCTCCTAGTTGTCGCGCCCAGCGCGGCGGCTGGGGGCTTCCTTTTTATACCGTAACGGGCTGCTTCTCTTCTCCTGCAAGGATGCGCCGGATGGTCTCTACGTCTTCCTCGGAGTAGGTTCGCCATCCGGAGGGGTCGCGCCTTGCCCTGGGGATGACGCCCAGCCGCTCATAAATCCGCAACGTGGCGGGATGACGGGAAACCAACTTGGCTACCTCTCCCGTTCGCATTTCCATTCGCCCTATCTCCTTCCGGCTAGACAAAAAAGAGGACGGCGATCATGGCTTTCACCACTTTCGCCGTCCCCGCAGCTTTACCCTTACGGGCTGCCCTATTGGGTGCCCCCCTATGGGGCTAACAGCTGATTATTAGTCGGTGCCTGTTTCTCCCTCTCCGATATAATCCGTGACTAGATGTACGGTACTCTCTACCGTGTCGGCGCTGTTGTAGGTGTCCTGTGAAATCTGTTCGCACGACTCGCCCCCCAAATGTCGGGCGTACCAACGGAGGGATTTGTTTTCGCCCACCCCCGTAAAGAGGTGGCCGCGAAGGTCGTTAAGGTCGTTATCGTCACCATCTCTGTCATAACGAATAAGGATTCTCCAAATAAGATCGCGCCCGTAGGTGTTGTCGGTAGCGCCGCATTTCACCAGTTGGCCTACGAGGTATCGAAGGTTGTCTTCTTTGTTCATATTTATGATTCCACTAGTTCGCACTATCAAGAATAGCACGCCCAGAGGAATTGTCAAGCCACCTACTCTGACGGATACAACAACGCGCTAGCCCAGGTTAGCCTCTAACCCTGCTTAGGAGCCTATCAGGAGCCGTCAGATGGACGTGAGCAGCGGCGGTGTAAGCTAAGGGGTATGGACAGCAACTCCGTCGAACGCATAGCCACAGGGAAGCCCCAGGTCGCCCTAGAGCCCTGCCCCACTGATGGCTCCTGCCTCCACAACTGCTCCGACCCGCTGGCAACCCATCTAGTAGTCGGCGTGGGAGAATACGCCGTCGTGGTAACGCTGGCCCCCGCAGCCCTCGTCAGCTTGCAAGAGGTGGTAGAGAAGATGTTGGACAGGTTCGTCAAACTCTAGCCCTGGGGTACAATGCCCATGACGCCACCGTTTTTGCAGTAGTCACGGCGGCGTTGTTGCTGGATAAGCCAGGACAGGCCCCTCAGGGCGGGGGCCTTTTCTGTTCCCCTCAGAGCCTTTTTTAGAGACGGGGCCGCACTTGAGAGCGCCTAGTATACTGGGAGAGGTGGACGGGGCCGCTGTCGAAACGGTCTCACCTTTGCAGTAGCCCCAGGTTTGGGGTAGGGGACCGTCCGCCCGCAGAGGCCAAGAGCTGACTGCGGCGGCGGTTCTCTTTTTGCGGGAGAGGCCAGGGAGGGCTAGGGCGGCTTGAATGGTGGTGAAGGCTACCAGTCGGGATGGCTGCCTATCATATCAATGTAGACCGTTTTCTCGTCCTTATTGACCGAGTAAATGATCCGATTGGACTTGTCTACATCGTACTGATAAAACCCCTTGTACAAGCCGTGGAGCCCTTTGGTGATGCCGGGGATTCGCTCAAGCGGCTTAACGGCAAGATATTCACTAGTGATTCGGTTGACCTCTTCGCGCTTTGCAGGTGGAAGCTTTTTCAACCCCGTGCGGGCTCTACGCGAACGCTTAATCGTGTAGCTGGGGCTGAGTGGAGTTTTTGCCAAATCGCGATGCTCCTGTAGTTCACGGGAGCATCAGTCTAATTCTCTTAAGCGGGCCGGTCAACTTTCCTGGTAGTCTTTTTCTTCGGGCTTCGACAGCAGGTACTTGCTCAACCTCTCATTTGCGTCAACTTCTGCGGTGGCTTCCCAATCCTCCAAAAGCTCCGCTACTCCAACCCAATCGTCATGAATACAAGCAGCACCGATTGCTTCATACAGCTCGACAAGAAACACCCGGTAGTGTAGCTGAGAGAGTTGCTCTGCCCACGCAAGCTCAGGGGGGAGAGGCCCATCCCTCCAAAGGCCCGTAGTCTTGTCCTTAAGAGCCGGCGGGTCAGCAATCATGGTCACCATGATATCGTCCTCGCTTTGATAGATGACCTTGTCCATGCTCATGCTACATTATAAGACGTGGAGATCCCGCTGAACGGTCTCCCGGCTTCATATTTCTATCTACTTTCAACCGCTCGCCTGAGAGTTTGTTACAAGTTCCCTCCTGAAGAGCACAACCAATCATACTCGCCGTGGTTGTGTCGTCAAGCCTCCCACCCCATAGGTCATTTGCAGAACCGCGCCCTATTCTGGAAGGGCCTTTACGTCACCTGCCCCAGCACCATCCCCACCTCCAACGCCACCAGGACGTACGCGGCCACCAGGCACAGCCGGATCAGGACGGAACGCATAGCAGCGTCAGCCTACGGCCATAAGAACGGGCGCAGCGGAGGTCAAGCATTGAAGGAGTGCGATACACCGCTACGCCCTTAGCTACCTCGCAGCCCCGAAGGGCTGAGAGGCCATGATTATACCACCACACGGCCATAAGAAGAGGCGCAGCGAGAGACCAACGTTGAATCATCGCTGCGCCCTTAACAATTCCCTCAGCCCACGGTCGGGCCGAGGGACATGATTATACCACTCGGAGCCTTTTTGGAGGGGGACAAGCGTTTTGGGAGGGCCTTGGGAGGGATTCAGGACTAACCACTTTGGGAACGGGCCCCGTCTCGGAGTAGATACCTAAGACTATATCAAGGAGAGCCCGTCGTGGAACACGTCGTCAGGTGGCCCCCTGAGCCCTATCGTCCCCTGCCCGCCAGATGCCCCCAGGCTCCCATGCAGTTTGGTAGCCACGCGCAGCAAGGAGAGACAGACGCCTCAGTCGTGGGGTAGGGGGTAGACAGATACCCTAGTCGTGGGGTAGGGGGGGGGTAGAGATCACGACGGGGGCAGCCGGTCACGTCCGCAGGCACCCGAATAGAATTGGTAGTTCCGTTGTCGGCAGCCCTGCTTCTACCCTTAACTAGATACGAAGCCCACCACTAGCGAGAGCCCCTGCCCTGCCTTGACAGCCCTAGTGACAGCCACGCGGCGGCTGGGCCTATCTAATGACGGCGACGATGGTCGCCTGGCGACCAAGGTCAGAGGGGAGCACGGGATACAGGTTCTCGCCCCTACCGGCGAACGGTAGAGTGTGGCGACGATGTAGAGGTTATCGGGGCTGCTACTGCCATGCTGTCCACGTCTCCGATGACTCACAGGCTGACGGTAAGGAGCTACCAGCCGCGCCCGTAACGGAGTTAGGCGGCTCAGATGACGGGCTGTTCGCCAGCCACTAAAGAGGGTATCAGCCTAGACCGGACGCCTAACGCGCCCGACGCTAACGGCTTCTACCGCCCCGATATGGATTAAGCCCGAAGCGTCCCCGCGCATGGCGACGAAGACTCTAGCCCACGAGCTAGGGCACCACTTCGCCGGGGAGCGTGAGTCACTTATTGCTTTCCGTATACTAAAGATGATGGGCATGAAAAGCGCTATTGTATTGTTTGCCGTCCTGCTACTGGCTTGCTCTCAGGAGCCAAAGGTTAAGGTTGAGACCGAGATCATTCGTGTGCCTGTTGAGGTAGTGCGGGAGGTTGAAGTGGTGCGGGAGGTTGAAGTCATTAAAGAGGTTATCAAAGAGGTGGAAGTGATAAGGGAAGTGGTCGTCACCCCGCCGTGCCCCGCCCAACACGGCGACACCCTTGCTTGGTTAGAAGAGGCACGGTTTAGCCATGTTGCGTGGGCCGACTATCTTGATACCCATGACGTGCAAGACCCCTTGGCGGCTGGGGCCGTTAGTACGGCAGACTTCCAGCGCATGTGGGTTGCCCGCTACACAACGATGATCGGGGTAGTCACGACTATCTGCTAGTGGTGCCGTGCTTAGGCTCGTGATTCTGCGAATCTGCGGGCCTCAACTCTACCTGTTTATCATCGCCAGCTTCGTAATTCTGCGAATCCGTCTTGTCGCCCCTAATCGTGCCTTCGTCCACCCCCAGCACACCCGCCGATACCCCACAGGCTCACTATCGCCTCCCGCACCCCTGCGCGGCCTTACACGGCCCCAGCGGGCACGAGGGCGCTAACGCTACCAAGTGACGGAACAGCCGCGCCCTGCAACGCCTGTGGGCTAGGCCACTCTCTGCGCGTGGCTTAGATGCTCCGCTTCTGCGTGATGTGACCACGAGAGATTGTCGCGGCGCCGCGACATTTCGTATTCATTACTTACACTTCCGAAATGGGCGAGCGGTATGAACGCTTGGCCCTACCTTATGATGGCCGAAGGAAAGAGTAGGTTTGCGAATTCGCAGACCTGTGAAAACCTCTATCGTGCTGTATCGCCCGTAGGATGGGAACCCCTGCCCATAGGCGGGAGAGTATACCGGCCCCACCTATGGCGGCTCAGATAGGGACTTGGGGAGCCAGCCCCGCCTATGAGGGATGCCGCCGGGGTAAGCAGGCCACAGGCTAACCGTAGCCTGACTGCCTCTGAGGTAGTGGTATGGGCCTCTGAGGTAGCGATATGGCTGCGCTCTGAGCATCGGGACACGGTGAGCATATCAATGCCGAACGCAGGATACCGCTACTCACCGGATGGCAGACAGTCGCGGCGGGCCATCCCTAGAGGGATAGATAAGGTTACCCCTCTCGCCCTCTCCGACGCCCAGCGCCGTAGGGTTATCCGAGAGGTGGCGGGCCAGCATCACGTCCGCGACGTTGACGGCCACTAGGGGCGGTACGTCTGCCCCGACTGCCCCGATGATCGGGACACCCCCGCCGTTCAAGCCTACCGGCCCACTGGCGATATACCGAGCACGAGCAACAGACGGGCCACAAGGTTTACGCCTACGTCTGCTGTGGCTTCCACTAGTAGAGATCGCGTGGCTAGCGGAGAACGCGCCTGAGCCGCCGCTGATAGGGCCTAGTGCTGTCCTGGCGGTGTTGGGGGTGCTGAGGCGGGCGGGGTATCTAATAGGGGTGTTACAGCGCGGACGCTGCCTGAGCCCGCCATACTGCTACTGTCCTACGCCGAAGCCGGGATAACTACCCCCGACATAGCGGCTTGGCCCGCCTAATGGTTATAGGGGTTTCGCGGCCCCGGTACGCGAAACAGGGAGCGCCCAGGCTTAACGGCGACCCGGTAGCCGATAGGCGAGAGCGGCCAGCGGTTCGGGCTCAGGGGCTTCTTTTAGGGGCCGTCTGTCTACGAGAGATAACACCCTTACGTCACCAACCGTCGCTGTCCCCACTGTCCCTGTTCACTCATAGACCGTCGCCCTATCAGTTGCGGCAGAGGTTAATAGGCGGGAGGTAGATAACGGTAGCGGCTAGTAGTCGCCCCAGTGGCCCCACCTTCGCCAGCAGCAGGGGGTCGAACGGTCTCAGGTACTCTTCGGGGGGGATCGGCCTAATGGGCGGACAGTAGCTGCACATGCTCCACGCCCACAACCCGTCCATCTCATAGACCGTGGGCCATCCGGGCTCGGCGTTACATACGGGGCAGAGGCTTGTCGTCATCCGAGTAGAAATTAAACTGTACGTTGACCTGGGCCGCGCTGTCGCCGTCTCTCTTCTGTAGTTTGTCGGTACCAGTACCGGCGTAGAAGTTCCAAGTCCCAGCCTGCTTAGCGATCTCCTTGGCTGCAACCATGCGGGCTATCGCGGCTAATGGGCCGGGGTGATCGTTAGCGGCGATCCCTGCTAACCCCTCCGCTTGGTCTAGGACGGAGTGCATCATGCCCTGCGAGCGACGGACGATCCTAGCCCAGTCCGCCATTATCTCCGGTGCCTCTTTGTTTACTGTAACTTCCCTGAATCGCCGCCACCAATTCCAGCCTGTGCGTTCAGACACGCCGACTTGCTCACTAGCTGAGGCTATGGAGTGACCCTGCATATGTAGAGCGACAAGCTGCGCCTTCGACTCATCCGAAGTGTGGTGCGGTGCCTGCCTGGGAATCAGGCCCTTACCGTTCCCGCCCGTGACTATCTCATCGGGGCTGACGATCCGCGCCTTCGGTCGGTCAGGTTCGGTTAGTTCCTTACGCCACTGTACGAGCGCCGGATGGGAAGGGGTATCTTCGCCGGGGAATAGTCTACCTAGCTCAGCCGCCGCCTTGCGGGTGCTGTACCCCTCCTGGGCCAGCGCCTTAGCTTTGGCGACTATCTCATCGCGGAAGTAGTGAGCCATCGCCCCTCAGTATGGCAGGGTGAAAGTTCCCGGTGCCGGGAAAGTCTGTCGTGGTCAAAGTTGTAACCGGTTACAAACTCTCTCTTGGCCCCATCACGAAATGCGCCGCAGATATGATTCACGATCCAGAAATCTCTCTTACTGGGGCTGCCATCACGTAATGAGGCGGCTAACGTGGAGTGTTTACCCCTGTTCTCCGGGTTACTGTCGGGGCCCACGAGCTTGCCTGTGCGGATGGTGACTAGCTGTTGAAGTACGCTTGAAGCCACTACCGGCGTATCGCCTGATTCCCTTGACGGGAGTACGTGTCGCAGTAGGTAGCGGAAAGCTCCGCGAAATCCGATACGCATTTAGTTATCCAGCCGCCCCCGTGACGTAACGGTCATCGCCGCCCAATTCGTATCCCTGCGAATCCTGCGCCCAGCGCGGCCACGGTAGCCACAGAGACAGAGAACAGCGTCCCGTTCACGCCCTGACTCAGCGCGTAGAGCTGCATAACGGTAATCAGGAACGCGACCCAGGCGAGCAGGATAAGCGCTGGGAGCCTCTTCACTTCGTTTTGTGGCCCCTGTGTAGGTGAGTGTCGCGCCCCCCCTCGCTGTCAAAGAACCGCTCGCAGTCCTCAACCGTACAGTCATAACCACGCGGCGCGGACGCTGAAAACTGCCGGTCGCGGGCGGCTAGGGCTTGGTCTTCGTGATGCTCCCGTGCCTTTCGCCGGTTCGCATCGGCTACGCGGCTCTCAAACGTCTTGAGACAGGCAGGCGTGATGTCAACAGGGACGGCACCGGAATTGCTGCCTATAGCGTGTATGGGGACGTGGACGGCCCTTGCAACGCCGTCCTCATCTGATAGGGTTGTGAACGCGTCACCCGGTACGGTTGCGTTGCAGATGTAGCAAGAGCGTCGGTTAGTTGACGGGGCCGCTGGGGAGTCGTTTTCCCGCTCCTTTTTGCCCTTTAGCTTGCCGGACGCAAAACGCTCCTGCGTTGGTTCCTTACTCTCTGTCTGTACGGCGGCGTCGGTTGCCATATCTCTCCCTACCCCGGATACACATTCGTTTTGCCGTCGATGTAGTCCCGGCGGGCTTTGTTGATGTTTGTCTTGCCACCAGTAGCGCCGGGGGCAAGGTTCGCGCCCTTACCCTTGGCCGCTTTGATGGCTGCCTTCTGCTCTGCTGCGGCCTTGCCTTGCTGGGAGCCCCTACGGAACCCCTCTTGCCTTGCCGCTTCCTCCCGAACCCTATCCTGGGTATACATTCGTCTTGCCTTCGTGGTAGTCTTGGCGGGCTTTGTTCTTATTGGCCTTATTGACTACGGGTGTCCGCGCTGCGCTGGCTGCGGCGGCGCTGGAAGCGGCCCTCTCCGGCCCGCGCTGGTGCGTTCGCATGAACCGCTGATAGTTCGCGTAGACTTCGGTGTCTTCGCCCTCAAACGATTCTCCCTGCGCGATAGCATCCATCCGCCCTAGAATCTCCCTGGCGGTCTCCCTATCGGCACCTTCATTGACAGCCTGTACGATCTGCTGCCCGGCCATCTTTAGAGCGCCAATCGTCTGCTGGGCTGCTAGCGCCGCCTGCGCCTGCGTCTGGGAATCCATCTGTGCCTGCGAGGGCGTCCGGCCCTCGTCGTCGTAAAGCTCGTCTGGCATCGTGTGTTCTCCTTTGTCCGAATTGTCCGATCTGTCCGATGTCACGGGGCCGGAGCCTCTATAAGCAGAGGGTCGGACAACTCCTGCTGTGGAGGCTGTCCGACCCCGATCTCACTAATTATATCACTACTCAGAAGCGCCCATTTACGCTCCGCTGACAGCCCGATTGACAGCCACACTGACGGCCAACAGCCTACGTTAGCGGACTTCCACGGACGATAAACAGATACGGGGAGGGGTATTCCTACCTACTGGACGGTACCAAGACTTCCGCGCGGTAGGTGCGGAGGTAGCGGTGATCTCCTTCGCCCAACGCCGGGCTATGGAGCACTACGCACGCGACATGCGGATACCGTTCCCGTTGCTCTCCGACCCGGAGCGAGCCGCCTACAGAGCGTACGGGCTGCGCAAGGGCGGCCTCTGGAGCATCTTTGGGCCCAAAACCGTCTGGGAGTACGTAAAGCTCATCGCGCGCGGGCGACTCTTCCGCGGTATTGAGGCCGATCCTTTCCAGCTGGGCGGCGATTTCGTCATCGATGGAACGGGTATAGTGCGCTTCGCCCACCGCAGCGAGGACCCGGCTGACCGGCCGGCGATGGACCGGCTTCTCCAGGCCGTTCGCAGCCCGGCCCGCTAGCTCGCCTATCTCCTTGACGCCCTCAGCGACGAACCGATACAATCCTCTCCGTAACTATGTTCGAAGCTCTAACCGATAAACTTCAAGGCGCTTTTCGCCGTCTCGGCAGCCACGGCACCATTAGCGAGCAGGACCTCGACGAGGCTCTGCGCGAAGTGCGCCTGGCGCTGCTGGAGGCGGACGTCAACTTCAAGGTCGTCCGTGAGTTCGTCCAGGGGGTGAAGGAGCAGGCGCTGGGCGCCCGAGTGCTCTCCAGCCTCACCCCCATGCAGCAGATCATCGACGTCGTGCAGCAGCAGCTGATGGAGCTGCTGGGCGGCGGTCAGGCCCGGCTGGAGCATGCTAAGTCTGCGCCCACGGTGCTCATGCTGGTAGGGTTGAAGGGCTCCGGCAAGACCACCACAACGGCGAAGCTGGCCCTGCATCTGCGCCACCAGGGCGAAAACGCCCTGATGGTGGCCGCCGACGCCGAGCGTGTAGCCGCCGTTGAGCAGCTCGTCGCCCTGGGCAAGCAGCTAAACATCCCCGTGTATGCCCATAAGGACAAGGCGCGTCCGGCGGAGATCTGCAAGGCCGCGATGAAAGAGGCGAAGCGTAGCGGCGCCTCCATCGTCCTCGTGGACACGGTCGGCTACGTGCAGCTTGACCCAGAAGAGCTCAAAGAGCTGGTAGAGCTAAGGAAGCTGCTGGACCCCACCGAAGTCCTCCTGATAGCGGACGCCATGACCGGGCAGGAGGCGGTGCACGCTGCCGAGGAGTTCGGCCGTGCCGTGCCCCTTACCGGCCTGATCCTCACCAAGCTCGATGGCGATGCCCGCGGCGGCGCCGCCCTCTCCATTCGCGCCGTGACCGGCGTCCCCATCAAGTTCGTCGGCACCGGCGAGAAGGCGGACGCCCTGGAGCCGTTCCACCCGGATCGCTTCGCTTCCCGCATCCTGGGCATGGGCGATGTCCTCACCCTTATCGAGAAGGCGAAGGCCGAGCTGACGGACGAGGACGTGGAATCCCTCTCCGAGCGTATGAAGAAAGGCACGCTCACCCTGGAGGACTTCCTCACCCAGTATCAGCGGGTGCGACGCATGGGCCCCTTCAGCCAGCTCGTCGGCCTGCTGCCGGGGCTCTCCCAGATAAAGGGCCGCCTTAAGGTAGAGGATATGGACGAGAAGTTCTTCGACCGCGTGGAGGCGATCATCTACTCGATGACGGCGGAAGAGCGGCGTCACGCGAACATCATCGACGGCAGCCGCCGCCGCCGCATCGCTCAAGGGAGCGGCACCACCCCCGCCGATGTCAACCGCGTGCTCAAACAATACAAAGAAGCGAAGCGCATCATGCAGCAGATAACCAGCGGACAGGACAGCAAGATCATGTCGCTGTTCGGGTAAGCAAACCCGATAACCCGCACACTGGAGGTGCTTATTGCTCCGAATCCGTCTTTCCAGAGTAGGTAAGAAGAAGCAACCGTCCTATAGGCTCGTCGTCGCTGACTCACGGGCGCCGCGCGATGGCGCCTTCATCAAGATCATCGGACACTACAACCCGCGCACGGACCCAACTACATTGGTGGTGAAGGAAGACGAGGCGGTAGAGTGGCTCAGCCGCGGCGCCCAGCCCTCAGACACAGTCGCCAAGCTGCTCACCCGCATCGGCGTGATGGAGCGCGCCGGCCGGGCGCCGGTGGTGTGGGACCGCAAGACGCCCGTCAAGCCGAAGAAGGCAGCAGTGGAGGAGGCCCCTGCAGCGGCGCCGGCCGCCGCCGCCAAGGAAGAGACGCCGGCGAAGGCTGAAGCCCCAGCCGAAGAGACAAAGGCGGAGGCGAAGGCCGAAGCCCCAGCCGAAGAGGCGAAGGCTGAAGCCCCAGCCGAAGAGACGAAGGCGGAGGCGAAGGCTGAGGTGAAGGCCGAAGCCCCAGCCGAAGAGGCGAAGGCGGAGGCTGAAGCGGCCCCTGAGGTCCCCGCAGCAAAGGCGGCGCCGAAGGGTAAAGCGGCTGCAGCAAGGAAGACGAAGGCGAAGGCCGAAGCCCCAGCCGAAGAGGTGAAGGCGGAGGCTGAAACGGGCCCTGAGGCCCCCGCAGCAAAGGCGGCGCCGAAGGGTAAGGCGGCTGCGGCAAGGAAGGCGAAGGCGAAGGCGGAGGCTGAAGCCGAGCCCGCAGCCGAGGCCGCTACGGAGGAGACCGAGGCGGAAGGCGAAACCCCAGACGAGAGCAAAGCCACGGAGTAGCCCATGAAAGAGCTCATCGAATTCATGGCCCGCGCCATCGTCGACTACCCGGATGAGGTTGAAGTGACCGAGGAGGAGACGGAAGATCAGATCGTGTTCCACCTCAAGGTCGCGGAATCGGACATGGGCAAGGTTATCGGCAAGCAGGGTCGCATCGCCAACGCCATGCGCACCCTGCTCAAGGTGGCCGCCATCCGCAGAGAGACGAAGGCGATCCTAGAGATCGGCTAGCGCCGACGCGGGCGGCTATGGAAAAGGTCCCGCCCGGACACGTCGCCGTGGGTCGCATAGGCCCCGCCTGGGGCGTGCGCGGCGCTGTCAAGGTCATCCCCCTGGTGGACAAGCGGGAGAGGCTCGCCCGCGGGCGCAGCGTCACCGTGGATGACGAACGTCGCGTCATCGAAAGCTCACGTTGGCAGAAAGGGCTCGTCTATCTCAAGCTGTCCGGCATCGATGACCGCGAGGCGGCCTCCTCTCTGCGGGACCGCTTCCTCGTCGTCCCAGAGAGCGAGCTGGAGCCGCTGCCGGAAGGGCAGTACTACCGCTTCCAGCTAATCGGCCTGGAGGTGCGCAGCGCGACCGGCACCGTCCTGGGCCGCGTCACCGATATCCTGACCACCGGCGCCAACGATGTCTACATCGTCCGCAGCGAGAAGCGCGAGATCCTGGTGCCCGCGACCGAAGAGGTGATCAAGGAGATCGACGTTGAGCGTGGTCTCATGCTGATCGAGGAGATTCCGGGGCTGATCCCCGAGCCCCCCAGGAAAGGGTGACGCCCGCCGGAGCCGCTTCGCCTTTCCTTGACGCCCTTTCGGGGGGCTACCTATAATCGATGCGGTGGGGATATAGCTCAATTGGGAGAGCGCTGCCTTCGCATGGCAGAGGTTGCGGGTTCGAGTCCCGCTATCTCCACCAGTTGCTTGGCGCCCCGGTAGCTCAGTGGATAGAGCAACGGTTTCCTAAACCGTAGGTCGCCGGTTCGAGTCCGGCCCGGGGCCCCAGATTTCAGATACAAAATCGGCACCTTGACGGCTGTCTTAGTCCGCCGGCCACTCCAGGGAGTTCATGAAGTCGCGAATCAGCGCAGGCGCCGTCGATGATTCGCCCGGATACGTGAATCGATACTTGATGAACCAGTCGCCGAACCCGAACAGATCCACTTCCGTGCGCAGGACGGTCAGCGCTCCGTCGATCAGCCCCTGACCCTGGAAGATCGCACGCCTGCCCAACTGCTCGCTCGGACTGGAGATCACGAACGACTCATCCTCAGAGGCAAGTGTCAGCCCCGGAGTCCTGGCAAGAATCGCATCCTTAGCCCCCTCGAACTGCTGTTGGTCAAGTAAGTCCTTCGTTGCCGCAACTACATCCGAACCCGATCCCAGGTTCAGCGCATCGAGTCCCGGATAGACATAGACCGTCGCCGTTATCAGGTCTGGCGAATCAAGGTTGTAGCCAACGCTCACGTCCTTGCCGGCCTTATCGTACTGCTTTACCTCAACCCGCTCGAAATCACCGATTGACTCGGGAAATGTGAACTCTGTACCTGAGTGCGTAAACTCGCCCGCAGGCGTTAGAGTGATCGGCTCGGAGAGCTGGCCCTCGGCGGGCAGGCAAGCGCTTGCCAGCAGCAGACAACAGAGGATAAGCGCCCACCGGACGCCCCTGCGCATGCCCGCTCGAATAACCATCGTTCTTTCGCCTTATCCCGAATAGTTCCGCTGCGAAAATGCCGCTGACGATTAGACGCTTTCGCTCTATGCCGAGTTACAATCGTCGGCCGCCCCGGCGCCCCAGATTTCAGATAAGCATTCGGTCGTCGACGGCCTCGCAAGGGGATCGCCCCGTCCAGGCGCACAATCGCGGCGGACGGGGGTCTCTGCCAGCTAATCATTCGGCTCTGTCCCTGACTTATTGAACTACAACTCTGCTTGACTCTACGGTGGAGTATGTAGAGAATCAGTGGGAAACATCAGAACCACCTAGGAGGGCGGGCGACCTTATGCGCACGAAGTGGCTACTAATCGGCATTGGGCTTCTTGTTGGAGTGGCCGCCATAGTTGCCGTAGCTTGCGGCGACGACGATGGGAACGGAGGTGACGGAGGCGGTGCCAGGGAGCTCACGGCCACCCTGTCAGAGATGGAAGGGTCGGGTGTGACTGGGACAGCCGTCCTCACCGAGGATGACGACGGCACCACACGAGTGGTAGTGTCGATGGAGGGGCTGTCGGAAGGGCCACACGCCAACCACATCCACCACGTCACTTGCGACGCACAGGGCGAAGTCCACCTGACTCTGGAAGAGCTCCAGGCTGGTGCCGACGGGCGTGCCGAGGCGACCACGACCGACTTCCCCGAAGAAGACCCCGACCGCGAATTAAACTACTTCGCAGCGGGCCATTACATCGCCGTTCACGACACGGCAGGTGCCGTGATTAGCTGCGGCAATATTGAATAGGTAGGCCCTAAGCCGGAGGGAGTCATCCAATGTGTCGTAGCATCAAGACGCTCCGGCGAAACGATCAGCAAGCCACCGACGACGAGGTCCGCGCGGCGGCGCTTCAGTTTGTGCGGAAGGTGAGCGGCTACCGAGCGCCGTCCCGGAGCAACGAAGAGACGTTCAACGCGGCGGTGGAGAAGATCAGCGCGGCGTCGCGCCGCCTGCTGGACTCGCTGAAGACGAGATAGGCTAGCCCTCCAGCCGCTTCCGCACCCAGGGCGTCACCGTGGGCATGAGGATGATCATGCTCAGCAGGAACAGCCAGACGCTGCCCCCCACTCGCGCCACCCAGGAGTAGTCGCCGGTGAGAACGGTCACGGCGAAGAAGATGCCGGCCGCCAGAGCGGACAGCGTCGTGTAGATCGCCGCGCTCAGGCGGCCCGCCTCCTCCGGCCTGAACTTCATCGCGCCACCTCCAGTGTGGGTTCGGGCTCCCGTCTAGCCAGCTCCGGTGACCCCGAGGGTGGCCCGCGCTTGATAGGCGGTACGTAGCCCCTCATCCTCAGCGTGTTCATCGTGACGGAGAGAGAGCTGGTGGCCATGAGCAGCGCCGCCAGCTCCGGGCTCACCAACTGCGCCACGAACGGGTAGAGGATGCCCATGCCCAGCGGTATGGCCGCCGCGTTGTAGCCGAACGCCCAGAACAGGTTCTGCTTCACCAGCCGCATCGTGGAGCGGGCCACCTGCACCGCCGCCACCACGTCCAGGATGTCGTCGCGGATGAGGATGACGTTGCCGGTCTCCTTAGCGACATCGGTGCCCGAGCCGATCGCCATGCCGGCGTCGGCCTGGGCCAGGGCCGGGGCATCGTTGATGCCGTCGCCGACCATCGCCACCGTCTTACCCTCCTCCTGGAGCTTGCGAACCTCCACCGCCTTGTCCTGGGGCAGCACCTCCGCCAGCACCCGGTCGATGCCCAGTTGACGGCCTACCGCCTCGGCGGTGCGACGGTTATCGCCGGTGATCATCGCCACCTCCATGCCCAGCCGCTTAAGCTCTCGCACGGCGCGGGCCGAGGTCTCCTTCAGCGTGTCGGCGACGGCCACGAGGCCCAACGGGCGCCCGCCCGCGGCCACGAACATCACCGTCTTGCCTTCGCCCTCCAGGCGCTCCGCTTCCGGGAGCAGCCCGTCCAGAGCGACGTCTCGCTCCGCCATGAGCTTGCGGTTGCCCAAGAGAACCGTCATGCCGTCGAGCTGGGCCTCCACACCCTGGCCCGGCACGGCCTGGAAGCTGTCCGCGGCCCGGACATCGATGTTTCGCCGCTGCGCCGCGCACGATCGCTTCACCCAGAGGGTGCTCGGAGTTCACCTCCGCCGCCGCCGCCAGACGCAGCACATCGTCGGACGGGCCCTCCACGGCCACTACATCGGTCACCGAAGGCTCGCCCTTGGTCAGGGTCCCCGTCTTATCCAGCACTACCACCTTCACCTTGGCGGTCGCCTCCATGGCGTCGGCGCCCTTGAACAGGATGCCGAACTCGGCGCCCTTGCCGGTGCCGGCCATCATAGCGCTGGGCGTCGCCAACCCCACGGCGCAGGGACAGGAGATCACCAGAACCGTGACGGAGATGAGGAGCGCCAGCCCAAACACCTCCAGCTCCTCGAGCGTGTAGGGAGTGAGGACAAGGCGGGTGTTCTCCGTGAACCAGAGGTCGAAGCCGATGAAGAACCAGAATAGGAAGACGGCCAGCGCCAGGGCGTGCACTGCGAGGATGAAGTGGCCCGCCACCTTATCGGCCAGCGCCTGGATGGGCGCCTTAGACATCTGCGCCTCCTCCACCAGCTTTATGATCTGGGAGAGCGCTGTCTCCGCTCCTATGCGGGTGGCGCGGAAGCGAAAGGCGCCGGTCTTATTCATCGTGCCGCCTATAACCTCGTCGCCGGCGCGTTTCTCCACGGGTAGGCTCTCGCCGGTGACCATCGCCTCGTCCACGGCGGAGTAGCCATCGACGACCAGGCCGTCCACGGGGATACTCTCGCCGGGGCGGACCAAGCAGACGTCCCCGGCCTCCACCTCATCGGCCGGGATATCGATCTCCTTGCCATCGCGAACCACCCGTGCCCGCTTCGGCTGTAGCTTCATCAGCTTGCGGATCGCCTCCGACGTGCGGCCGCGGGTGACGGCCTCCAGGTAGCGGCCGAGGACGATGAAAGCGGTGAGGAGGGCCGCCGCCTCGTAGAAGGTGGCCTTCTCGCCCCCGAAGCCCGCCCCGGGCCAGAAGGTGTTGATGACGGCGATCAGATAGGCGGCGCCGATGCCGGTGGCGTAGAGGAGATTCATATCGGTGACGCCGCGGCGGAGGCCGTTCCAGGATTTGACGAAGAACTGACGCCCAGGGCCGACGACTATCGGCGTGGTGAGAGCGAACAGGAACAGCTTCTCGCCCATGAAGGAGGGCACTATATCCTTGAACACCCAGAACTCACTGAACGTGCCCAGCATCACCAGGGCGCCCAGGGGCCAGGCGAACGCCATGTTCAGCAGCTGCCGCCGTATCTCGCTCTGACGCAGGTTGCGCTCCCGATCCAGGGCGTCCTCCCCCTCGCCCTTCTCCGACACCTCATAGCCCAGCCCGCGGACCGTCTTCTTTATCGTCGCTCCGGACACCAGAGCCTCGGAGAACTCCACGCTTACGGTGTCCGTGGCCGATGTGGCCTGCACGGCGACGACGCCGGGCAGCGCCTTCAGGGCGGCCGTGACGTTCTCCTCGCCTTCGCCGTCGGTCATGCCCGGAACGAGAAGCTGGAGGCGAGACCACGGCACCTCGTATCCCACGTCCTCAATGGCGCGCTCGATGTCCGGCAGGGTGCAGGCCTCGGGGTCCAGCTTGACGGCGGCCTTGCCCCCGGCCAGGCTGACGTTCGCCTCCTTGACGCCGGGCAGACCGCGTAGCGCCTTCTCGATGCTGCTGACGCAGGCGGCGCAGGTCATCCCCGCCACGGGGACGATCAGCTCCTCTACCTGCTTCTCCGGCTTCTCCGCCATCCTAGATGCCCCTCTTTACGGTAGCGCCCGTACGAACGCCAACTGCTTGAATTTCGACTCCAGTATCTCTACTTCGCCGAAGCCGGCGTCGTCTATTATCGCCCTAAGCCCCGTTGCTTGGCCCCGCTCCCCGTGGCCAAGCAACGTCATCACGTGCCCAACGAAGGAATGGCCGTGGATCGTCAGGTCGACGGCTAGGAAACGTCCGCCCGGCTTTAGGACGCGCCGGATCTCGGCAAGCCCCTTACCCTTGACGTCATCAGGAAGGTGATGGAGCATGAAACTGCTGAGGACGAGATCGAAACAGTCGTCCGGAAAAGGTATCTCCTCGATCAGGCCGACCCTGAAATCGATGTCGGCTCCCCGCTTCGCGGCTTTGCTCCGAGCGACTGAGATCATCTCCGGCGCAGCATCGATTCCCACGACTTCGCCGCCGGGGCCGACTTTCGCCCTCAGGGCGATCGCGTCCGTACCCGTGCCACAACCTACATCCAGCACCTTCTCCCCGGCTGCCGGCTGAGCCAACGCAACCGTCTCCTTCCGCATGGCAGACGCCTTCCCGAAGGTCATCAGCCACCCTACAGCATCATAGAAGCGAGCCCAGCTTCTTATCGTGCTGCCTGTCGTCTCCGGCGCCAGTTCAATCGTCTGGGACGATCTGCTCCTGTCACCCATCTCTAGCCTCCTTCATCATCTTGATACCTAACCCCTGGTTACAACGTCAGCGTTCGGTACAGGACCACACCGCCGAACAGGACGATGAGGTAGGAGCCCATGCCCCCGAGGATGCCGTTGGTCAGCCCGCCCGTGCTCTCCCGGAAGGAGGTCATCCCCTGCGACCCCTTGCGGCGGTCCGTCCCGGCGACGATGAGGGCGCCGAGGGCCAGCGCCGGCACCAGCCGGCCCAGGCCGTAGACCCCCAGCAGGACGGCCCCGAACAGGGGGTCCCCCGCCGCCACCACCCAGCCCAGGAGGATGTAGTAGGTGGGCATAGGGCAGCCGATGCCCAGGCCGCCCCCGAAGGTGCCCCCCAGCACCAGCGCCCGCCGATAGGGCTTCTCCTGGTCGGGCATGTCGGGTCCGCTGATCCTGCCCAGAAGGCTGGGCACATTGAAGAGCCCCAGCTCGCCCAGGGCGTAGACGACGGCCAGAATACCCAGGGCGGAGTAGAGGCCGACGGAGAAGCTCATCCTCGCCGACTCCTCGCTCAGCAGATCGAGGACGGCCTCGCCGGCAAAGCCGAGGCCAACTCCCACCGCTGCCAACGGCAGGGCGCTCCCGAGCAGGAACAGCCCGCTCAGCACACCCCGCTGGGCCAGCCCCTTGCGAGAGCCCAGAATCGACGGTACGACGAACACCGACGGGTAGCCGCAGGGCAGCACGATCATGACGGCGCCGATGACGAACGCCGCCCCGATCGCCACCAGAGAGCCGGGCCCGCCCGCGGAGACGGCGTCGTCCGAGACGCCGCCAAACACGTTGGTGTCCAGTATCCCCGCCTGCCAGCTGATGAGGGCCAGGCCCGCCCCCACGGCCAGCGCGAACAAGAATTGACCTTTCTCGCCCCAGCGGGCCCAGAGCGACTTGCGAGGTTCTTCGATCGGAGATATAGCCATTGGCGTTGCCCCCCTCTCTCCGGCGCTAATCGTCCGGGCTGTAGCCGATCTCGTCCAGGGCCTCCCGGATGCGGTCCAGGGTGACGGCCGACTCATCGAACTGCAGATGGACCCGCTTCGATTCCAGGTCGACCCGGGCGACCTCCACGCTGGGCAGGGCCCGTAGGTTCCGCATTATCGTGTTGGCGCAGCTGCTGCAGTGCAGGGCCGGAAGCGTCAGGGTAGCCTCCTTAGCCATGATCGTGACCTCCTTTCCTTCTTTTGTTTCCAGAGCACTAGTCCTCTGGGAAGAAGCCGACCTCGTCCAGGGCCTCGTGGATCCGCTCCAGGGTGACGGCCGACTCTTCGAACTGCAGACGCACCAGCTTCGACTCCTGGTCGGCTCGGGTGACCTGGACGCTGGGCAGCGCTTCGAGGGTCTTCGTCACCGTCCTCACGCAGCCGCCGCAGTGGATGGCCCGGATCTTCAGGGTGGCCTCCCTAGCCATGATTAGCACCTCCTTCCAGAATTCCAAGAGTAGGCCGCTGTGCACATGGCTCGGCAAGTAGAACGAGGCGCGGCCTGTCACCGCTAGCGTCCCTGGGCCCAGTGGAAGAAGTAACCGATGCCTCATTGGGTCCTGCTCCTTCGGCAAATCACGGATCGGTCAAGAGAGGCGTATTATAGGCTTTTTCGTGGATAGGCCGTCAAGCTGTTCAACTGTCGAGCTGACCAATTGGAACGGTAGGTCTGGCTGACACCGCTGGCGACAGGATCTAGGTCGAAGCGACTGGGAAATCCGGCCGATCACGAAGAACGTAGCTATTCGCTCCCAAGGCCGGACACGGCGACTGGCGTAGAGCTATCCAGAGTGGTCCCGTTCCCTAGCTGACCTTCTTCATTGTCACCCCCCATGACGGCGCCGGAGGTCGTTACGGCGCAAGCGTGGATGCCGCCAGCAGCTACAGCGACGGCGCCGCTCGTGAGCGCCGACACAGGCCACCGGCTCCGGCGGCATCTCCCGGGGACACTGGATCAGCCAACAATGATCGGGTTACGCCGACTACTGACACTATCGAAGTCTTAGAGTATTACTCTCCCCCGGCCCTCTCGCGGAAACAACGGACGCCCCTCAGGATTCTTATCCGGCCCCCACCATCTCCGTGAGGCCGGCTCGCTCCAGCAGGTAATCCACCAGTCGTGGAAATGGATCGAAGCCGACGACCTGCGGCGCATTGGCCACGAAGTTAGACAGGGCGTTGATGTCGTAATAGAACACCTGCCCGTTTCGCGCGTTGACAAGATACTCCACCCCACCCACTTCTATGTTGGCAGCAGTCATAATGCGCTTCGCGTCGGCGATG
>JADFRV010000153.1 GCA_022561095.1 Chloroflexota bacterium
TGGCGCTGCCCCCGCCCGTGCCGTCGCGGGCGCCTCCCAGGTCGTTCACCACCACTTTGGCGCCCCGCGAGGCGAGGAGCAGGGCGTGGGCGCGGCCCAGGCCGCCGCCGGCGCCGGTGACGATCGCTACACGGCCGTCAAACCTAACTTCACTCATATCTGACCTCCATATCTGTGGGCGGCTCCTTGCTATTAATTTCACATTTCGCCGCTCCTGTCAAACGATGGAAGACGGGGAGCGCCACCCTCTGAAGCGTCCCCTTACCGGCGCTTCGCTCAGCGGTACTATACGCTTTATCTCCGCGGTGCTATCATCTGAGCCGAGTGGTGCGGTGCTTGTGAGAATATTGACAAAGTAATCCGCCGCCGCTATAAATGACGTATCACTTTAAGGCTAATATAACGTTGACGCGAGGGTCCAGCGGGGAGGGTATCACCGCATGACTGAGTCCAAATACTGGAACCGGTTCTGGCGCAGGCGTATCTCCAGGCGAACACTCCTGGGCGCTGGCGCCGTGACTGTTGTCGGCGTAGCCGGCGCCGCCGTTGTCGGCTGCAACGATGGCAACGGCAGCAGCGGCGGCAACGGCAACCCCGGGGCGACGGGTCGTCCGGCCGCCATCGGCAGCCCTGTCCCGGGCGGCACCCTCACCCAGGGACGCCTCCTAAACACCCTGGGCATCGACCCCCACATCGACCTCACCGGCTTCGGCATCGTCGATATGATGTACACCTACCTCTACTCCTGGCGGCCCGGCACTGAGGAGGTCGTCCTGAACAACTTCGTGGAGGAGATGGAGATACCAGATGAGTTGCACTTCAACTTCACCCTCCGCCAGGGAATCAAAGTCTGGCCTGCGCCCTATGGTGGCCCCGCCGCCGACGACGAGCTGACCTCAACGGACGTCAGGGAGAGCTTCATTCGCCGCGGGACGGCCCTTACCGCCCCCGACAAGCGATATGCTCAGCGGTTCCTGCCGGACAAGGGAGGAGTCCTCGATACGCCGGACCCCTACACCTTCAATATGACCCTGACCAAGCCCTTCGCCCCCGCCCTGCGCGAGATGGCAAACGGCAGCTGGGCCATCATCCCAGCCAAAGTGATTGACCAACAGGCGGCTGGCCTTAGCCAAAGGGCTGTCGGGAGCGGCCCCTTCATGCAGGAGGAGTTCCGCGGCTCAGAGCGCATCGTCCTGATCAGACACCCCAACTACTTCCTCAACCCGCGCCCCTGGCTGGACACCGTCCGCTGGATAGTCATCACCGATGGCTCATCCCTGCTGGCCGCCTTCGAATCCGGCCAGCACGACGTAAACGGCGCCATCCTTACCCAGGCGAACGCGGCGGATCTGGAGGAGAGCGGAGACTTCGTCGTCACTAAGCTCCCCTCCCTCTTCTATCCCGTCATCCACATGAAAGTCCTAAAGCCGCCCTTTAACGACATCAGGGTGCGCGAGGCTATCAATCTCGCCCTTGACCGCGACGACTTCATCAACGTGCTCCAGGACGGCGAAGGGAACTACAACGGCCCCATCCAGTGGCCCCAGGTGAAGTGGGCGCTTCCCCAGGACGAGATCCGCGCCTTCTACCCCCACGACATCGCGCGGGCCAAACAGCTCCTGGCGGAGGCCGGCTTGCCGGACGGCTTCAAGGTCAAGATGAAGCTGCCCAGGCTCGAGGGCGCGAGCATCATCGGCGATTCGGCTGTAGTCATCAAGGACCAGCTCAGCCGTGTGGGCATCGACGTTCAACTCGACGAAGTCGAGCTCGGCGCCTATATCGCCAACGTCATCCTCCCCGGTAACTTCGACATGACCTTCTTCCCCAACCTGCCCTGGGACGAGCCGGACCGGCCCCTCAGCTTCTACCACTCCCTTGGCGTCACCGGCGCCGGCAACTGGACCAACTACACCAACCCGGAGCTGGACAAACTGATCGACGCCCAGGCGGAGGAGTTCGACGAGGAGGAGCGGATTAAGATCGTCCTTGAGGCCCAGCGCCTGATACTGCCGGAGCACGGGCCGCAGCTCACCATAACAGGTGGCTTCGGCTACAGCGCTCACTGGAAGCACGTCAACCTGGGCGCTACCGCCACGGGCGGATTTGGGTTTGAGGTCGGCGCGGAGTCCGGTCCCTTCGGTTCGGACATCTGGGTAACCGGTGCGTAAGCTGCAGGCGCAGCTAGCGATAGGGCGCCGAGGTTCCACCACCCATGCGTAACTACATCATCCGCCGCCTGTTCCTCCTGGTGCCGATAATGCTGGGCGTCTCCTTCCTCACCTTCGCCGTGTTCCGCCTCATCCCCGGCGACGCCGCTATTCTGACGTTGGGGTTTGGATCCACACCGGAAAGCTTGGAGGACCTTCGCCACGAGCTGGGCATTGACCGGCCCTGGTACGAGCAGTACGGCGACTGGGTATGGGGCGTGGTGCAGGGCGATTTCGGCGAGTCTATAACCGAGAGTGGGCTGTCTGTAACTACTGAGCTGGGGCGGCGGCTACCCATCACCCTTGAGCTCCTCGTCTTGGCGATCTTCTTTTCCGTGCTGCTGGGCGTACCCCCTGGCGTCCTCTCCGCCATCCGTCCCGGCACCGCCCTCGACTTCGTAGCCCGAATCGCCAGCGTTCTCTGGCTCTCCATCCCCAACTTCTGGCTGGGCATCCTGGTGATCACCTTCGGCCTCGCCTGGTTCGGCTGGACTCCCCCCCAATTCGGGGAGGGCTACGTCCCGTTTTTCGCTGGCCTACCAGCTCCTCTCGACGGGGTACCACTTCCAGGTTCAGGAGATTGTCCCTGTGACCCCTGGGTCAACCTCCAGCAGTTCTTCTTCCCATCGTTGGTATTGGCCCTGGGCATAGCCGCGGCCATCATGCGTCTCACGCGCTCCGCGATGATGGAGGTGCTGCGGAACGATTACATCCGCACCGCCTGGTCCAAGGGGCTGCGGGAGAGGACGGTGGTCAGCCGTCACGCCCTCAAGAACGCCCTCATCCCCGTCGTCACCGTCGTCGGCCTTCAGGTCGGAGCCCTGATCGGCGGCACCGTGCTCGTGGAGCGGGTGTTCGCCCTCAACGGCGTCGGTTTTTGGGTCGTGGAGTCCGTCATCCGGAGAGACATCTTCGTTGTGATGAGCTTGACCCTTATCTTCGCCCTCACCTACGTGTTAGCGAACCTGTTCGTGGATATCACTTACGCCTGGCTTGACCCCAGGATACGGTACGCCTAGAGGATTAAGATGGCTCAGGAACTCGCTGTCCCCCGGGCGCTGGAGGAAGAGGCAAGGATAGAGCGCCCCCCCCTTGGGCGGAGGCTGTTCACCCTGGCCCGACGGCATCCCCTGGGGGTGTTCGGCCTCCTCATCGTCGGCCTCCTCTTCTTCGCCGGCATCTTCGCCGAGATCGACGTTTTCGGCGTAAAGTTCGGCGTCGCACCGTTTGACCCTCAGGCTATCGATAGGGACGCCCTCGAGGTAGGGCCTTCTTTGACCCATCCCTTCGGCACCGATCGGCTGGGCAGGGATGTCCTCAGCCGCACCATCTTCGGGGCGCGGATATCCCTCATGATTGGGATGATCTCGATCTTCTTCGGCGTCACTATCGGTGCCGCCTTGGGGGTCGTCTCCGGCTACCTCGGTCACTTCGTGGATAGCGTGATACAGCGCACGGTGGACATACTCCTCGCCTTCCCGGCGATCGTCCTGCTGCTGGCCGTCGTCACCGTCTTCGGCGACGAAGACTCCAACGTCCGCCGCTTCCTGGCCGAGGACACACCTCTACCCGAGGGCAGCTTCCTGGGGGTCCCGTTCTTCCTGGACATCTTCATCGTCTCCCTGGCCATCGGTATCGCCGTCATCGCCGGAGTGGCAAGGATCACGCGCGGAGCCGTGCTCTCCATCAAGGAGAACGTCTACGTGGATGCGGCGCGAGCGCTGGGCGCCAGCGACGCCCGCATCATGTGGAGCCACATCTTCCCCAACGTCGCCGCGCTGGTGGTAATCCTGGCCAGCATCACCCTTCCCCTGGCCATACTGGCGGAGGCCGCCATCAGCTTCCTCGGGGTCGGCGTGCCTGTGCCTACCCCTTCCTGGGGCGCCGATCTCACCGGACCGAACCGTGCGAGCGCCCTCTCCGGCGCCTGGTGGCCGGTGTTCTTCCCCGGCCTCGCCCTGAGCCTGGTGGTGCTGGGGTTCAACATGCTGGGTGACGCCTTCCGCGATATATCGGATCCACGTCTCCGCGGATCTCTAGGTGTCGGTAGCGGCGGTGGGGGCAGAACCGGCGGCATCTAGCCGCTCGCCGCATCGCCCTCAACCACTTCCTGGCGCAGAAACCCCTCCTTGCGCGTCCGCAGGTCATCACGCGCGGCACGGAACGCTTGTCGCGATGGCTCCTCCCGCGCCTCCGCCTCGGCCGGGTCCTCCACGCTCCAGTGAATGCGCTCGCCTCCGCCGGGGAAGGCGGGGCAGCGCTCGCGGGCGCTATCGCACACCGTGATCACGTAGTCGAACCGCTCGCCTGCGAACTCCGCCACGGACTTGGACTGCTGTCCGCTGACATCGACCCCGATCTCCCGCATCACCTCAACCGTCAGTCTGGCGATACCTTTCGGCTCCGTACCTGCGCTGCACGCCTGAAAGCGGTCGCCGGCCAGATGGCGCAAAAGCCCCTCCGCCATCTGGCTACGGGCGCGATTCCCTGTGCAGACGAACAGCACTCGCTTCACGTCAGCGTCCCCGTTGACCGCCTTTGGAGCGCCATGCTAGACTTCCGTTGCGGCCCCGTCTGGCTCGGGGTTTTTCTATCGCTGCGCGGTGGGCGTCGCCTAGTGGTCTAAGGCGCCAGGTTGTGGCCCTGGAGATCGAGGGTTCGAATCCCTCCGTCCACCCCAACCCCCTTCCTCCTTTCGACGTCACTGCTTACGTGAGCTGATCGATCAGCAGCGCCCCCAGGCCCAGCAAGAACAGGAAGCCCAGCACGTCTGTGAACGCGGTGAGGAAGATTCCCGAAGCGATGGCCGGGTCCAGCTTGAGGGCGCGCAGCCCCAACGGTATAGTCGCACCGAGGAAGCCCGCCACGATCATGTTGAGCAGGAGCGCCAGGCCGACGACGAGCCCCCAGGCGGGCGCCCCCTGCCAGGCCCAGGCGGCGGCGCCGATAAGGACGCCGAAAGCCAGCCCCTTCACCAGCCCGATCGTGACCTCCTTCGCCAGCACCCGTCTCGCGTCCTCCGGCTGGATCTCTCCCAGCGCCAATGCTCTGATAACGATGGTGATGCTCTGAATCCCGGAGTTGCCTCCCTGACCGGCCACCACCGGCATGAACACCGCCAGCGCTGCCGCCTTGGCGATGGTGTCCTGAAACACCGCCACCATCGCCGCCGCCATGAACGCCGCCACCAGGTTTATCGCCAGCCAGGGGAGGCGGCGCCGCGCCGAAACCATAACC
>JADFRV010000154.1 GCA_022561095.1 Chloroflexota bacterium
CATTCGTATGAGTATTGGCTACCATTGCCTCCACATCGTGGGCGTTAAACGCTCTTTGCTGATCTCTGACAATGGCCAGCGGATCCGGTGCTCTCGAATAGTCGGCTCGTCCAAACGGCTGCCAATCGTTGTCCTTGAAGATGAAATCTTCGACTTCGATTTTGTCACCGGCTATAGGTCGGTAGACGGTCCGGCCCCGTTCCGACTTGAGGTTGAGCACGATACTGCGCTTGTTGCGCCGCAGGGCGTTGTAGGCGTTCTTGCGCGCCTGATCCTTCACCTGCGATGGCCGGTCCACGCTCGAGGTGGAGCCGGGCGGCGCTTCGATGGCGATGCCGGTCGGGACCAGCGCAGGCTCCTGCCCCACGATCAGATCCTCGTCCAAGCAGGCGTAAAGGTCGTAGCCGGTGGAGCTTGGCGTCGCCCGCTCTGGCAGGCGAGCGCCCGGCCGCAGCCGTTGCACGCGCAGGACGGCGGTGTCGCTCACTGGGGGGCCGCTCCGTAGTCGATCTGGGGGAGCGCCGAGCGGTCGAACTCGCTCAGACGCTTGGGGCCCAGCTCGCGGACGCGCTGGTAGCAGGCGCCCGCCTCGTCGATCAGCCGCTGTACGTTTAGGCCGAGGCAGGAAGGCCGGTAGGGCTCCAGCAGGGTGAGGGCGGGGCCGAGCAGGTTGACGGTGCCCTTGTGGTTGCCGCGCAGCAGGTGGTGGAACCCGGCGGCGACTTTGATGATCCCCTGGTAGAAGTCCGCCAGGTCGCCGGCCTCCGCCCGCCAGACGTCCTCCAGCGTCTCGTGGCAGTCGTAGAAGCGCCAGGAGTTGAACTCGCGGATGCCTTTGGCGAGGGCCTCTCGCTTGGCGTCCTCGGTGAGGGGAGGGAGGGTGGTCTTGGGGCTCATCAGCCCGATTCTACGACGCGCGGGCGGGGATGGCGAGGGGGAGAGGGTCGCGTATGGTCGTTTTGTGGGAGTCGTATCCGGTGTTTGGTTGTTTTTCTGAAACAGTTGTTGTTTGGGCGGTTTTCAGATAGGGGAGGGGAGTTTGTTTCGTAATTTTGGGTTGCGGGGCAAGGGTGTCAGATAGGGCCAGGGTCAGGGGATGATGTGTCAAGGGGCGCCTGTCAGCGGGCGGGGGTAGCGGAGGTGGGCGACGTGTCATGACGACGACATTGTTGGGGGTGGGGCCCAGAGGTGGTAGGGGGAGGTGGCAGGGGATGTAGGTGGTGGGGATGGGGCGCGCCGCCCTGCCCCTGGCGACCTCAAGGTCGCCGCTACATTGGTAGGCCCTTCGCTGCGCTCAGGGTGACGGTACAGCGCGAGGGGCTGGTCTACCCTTCGCGCCAGCTCACCTGATATATGTGGACTCGGTCTTCGAATCCGCGCAGCGCAGTCTCACCGAGGTCGGAGAAGGGGAACTTCTTTCCCGCCACGATCTGGCGGACGGCCTCCGATGCCAGGATTTCGCCCCCCTCCGCCTTTGCCGCTATCCGCGCCGCAAGGTTCACAGCCGTCCCGTACAGGTCATCATCTTCAGCGATAGGCTCACCAGCGTTGAGGCCGATCCGCACCTTGATCGGTTCCTCCGCCGATTCGTTGCGCTCGGCGAAGGCGCTCTGAATGGCGATGGCGCACTCCAGCGCCTTGGTGGCGGAGGAGAACGATGCCATGAAGCCGTCGCCCATCGTCTTCACCTCGGAGCCGCCGTGGGACTTCAGCGCCTCCCGGACGATTCCCTCGTGCTCCCGTAGCAGCTCCCGTGCTTTGGCGTCGCCGAGACGGTCGGTCAGCGCCGTAGAGCCCTCAACGTCGCTGAAGAGGATGGTGTGAACGATGTCGGCTGACAGCGCCTCGGATGCGATCTCTGCCTTCTCACCCTCGCTCAGGAACTCCAGAATAGTGCCGAGCTGTATTTGGGCGGGGCTCCGGTAGTCGCCCTCCAACACGACCATCCGTGCGTTGGGTATGCGCGAAGCTAAACCGCGGGCGATGTCGGCGGTTGGGAATGCCACGCCACGGTGCTGCACCACCAGTGTAGGAGAGTTCACCTGAGGCAGAAGCTCTGTAACATCCACTTCCCGCTGGGCTGGTATCGTTGCTCTAACATTCTCTTGTGACGTGCATTCTCGTATGTAAGCAGCGAAGCGCCGCGCCTCCTCGCCTTCCGACCACCCGAAAACGACGTGTGCCATTGTTTCTGTGAACATCTCCCAGTCAGTGTCGATGAGACCAGTCAGCGCCCTGATCTGGGGGATCGCAAAGAAGTCTGCAGCGCTTGCGAACGTGTTCCACAGAACCAAGTGCGACAGCCTGTCTGGGTTACGAGCCGCGTACGCGATGGCCAGCGGCCCAGAAGACGAGTGCCCCAATAGATCAAACGTCTCGAGGCCGAGCCGCTCCACCACGGATTCCAGATCCAGGAGCCGCGCTTCCAGCGATAAATCACCCACGCTCCTCTCGGACAAGCCTGACCCCCTCCCGTCGAAGCGGATGAGCCTCCGCCTCTCCAGAATGAGTTCGTAATTGCGAGTGAGGGGTGGGTACTGCCACTCGAGTTGCAGATGCTGGTATGGCCAGCTGGTCATGTACACCAGGGGCTTCCCCTCGCCGAGGGTGTAGCAGGCGATGCTCACCCCGTCCTTGGTCTGGGCGTATTGGATGCGCGGCTCCATGGTGGCCTATTCTAACATGGCAAAGCGAGAAAGGTAGGTAGGGGGCGCGGCGGGGGAGGCCACTCGTCCTACGAGAGGTTCTCCGAGCCCCGATTTATCGGGGAGTCCGCAAAGCGGACACGACGAGCGGAGGTGGGCGGGCAGGGTGAGCGATCAGGGCGAGTGGTCAGAGAGGCGTGCCCCAGCCGCCGCCGCCGGGGGTCTCGAGGGTGAGGCGGTCGCCGGGCTGGACCTTCACTTCGCCCTTGGAGGGCAGATCGATCTCCTCGCCCGTACTGCGGCGGAGCAGGTTTCGGCCCGGCTTTCCGGGGCTCCCGCCGGCGAGCCCCCAGGGGCGGCGCCGCCGCCGCTCCGTGAGCAGGGAGACGGTGGCTGGAGCGAGGAACTCCCAGGTCCGGCGGATGCCATCGCCGCCACGGTGGCGTCCGCGGCCGCCGGAGCCGCGTCGGATCGAGTATTCGAGGAGGCGTAGCGGGTAGGCGATCTCCAGCGCCTCCACGGGGGTGTTCATGGTGTTCGTCATGTGGGTGTGGACGGCGGACAGGCCGTCGGCGCTGGGGCCGGCGCCAGCGCCTCCGCCCACGGTCTCGTAGTAGGCTAAGGAGCGGCCGTGGTCGGCGTCCCAGCCGCCGATGGAGACGTTGTTCATGGTGCCGGCGCTGGCGGCGGGGATGCGATCCGGAAGCACCCGGGCGAGCGCGCCCAGCAGAACATCGACGATCCGCTGCGACGTCTCGACGTTGCCCGCGGCGACCGGGTGCGGCGGCGTGGCGTTCACGACCGACCCTTCCGGCAGGGTGAAGCTCACCGGCCGGAAGCAGCCGTCGTTACTGGGCACCGACTCGCTGCCGGGCACGGTCTCCAGCAGGCAGCGCACCACGTAGTAGACCGCGGAGCGGGTGACGGCCGCCACCGCGTTCACGGAGGACGGCCGCTGCGGCGAGGAGCCGCTGAAGTCGCAGTGCATCGTGCCGCTGTCAATCGTGACGCGGATGCGGATGCGGACGGGCTCATCGCTGACGCCGTCGTCGTCCAGGAAGTCCTCGAACTCGTACACGCCGTCCGCTATCTCGGCGAGGGCCGCCTCGGTCATGCGCTGGGCGTAGTCCATCACGGCCCGCATCTGTCGGCGCACCTGCGTCAGGCCGTAGCGCTCCACGATCTCGGCGAACCGGGCCTCGCCGATGCGGTGGGCGGCGGCCTGGGCGTCCAGGTCTCCCTTTCGCTCCTCGGGGTTGCGCATGTTGCGCAGCAGGAGGTCGTAGACGGCGCGGTTGAGCCGCCCCCGCTCATACAGCTTGAGGGGCGGGATCACGATCCCCTCCTGGAGCAGCTCCTCGGCCAGAGGCATCGAGCCCGGCGACATTCCGCCCACGTCGGCGTGGTGGGCGCGGCTGGCCACGAATCCTGCCAGGGCGCCCTTACCCCGGCCCTCTCCCTTCGAGGGAGAGGGAGGCTTGACGAACACGGGTGAGACCATCGTGATGTCCGGCAGGTGAGTGCCGCCGAGGTAGGGGTCGTTGAGGATGACGAGGTCGCCGGGGCGGAAGGGCGCCAGGGGCATGGCTGCTGCGACCGACGTCGGCATCGCCCCCAGGTGCACGGGGATATGGGCGGCCTGGGCGACGAGCCGCCCCTGGCGGTCGAACACGGCGCAGGAGTAGTCGCGGCGCTCCTTGATGTTGGGCGAGTGGGCCGTCCGTCTCAGGGTCACGCCCATCTCCTCCGCGACGGAGGCGAACAGGGCGTTGAAGATGGCGAGCTCGGCGGGGTCGGGACGTCTAGCCATCGGTCTGCTCCAGCACCAGATTACCCCAAGCATCGACGGCGCCGCTCCAACCGGGCGGGATCGCGGTGGTGGCGTCCATCTGCACCACGATCGCCGGCCCGACCAGCCTGTCGCCCGGGGAGAGGCGCGAGCGATCGTACACCGCCGCTCGGGCGGGGCCCTCAAACCAGACCTCCCGGTCGCCGAGGAGCGGGTCGCCGCGCGAGGGTGCGAGTCGTGGCATTTCCATGGCGCTGGTCGCCACGGTCAGCCGCACCCGCAGGTTTACCACTTCCGTCGTGCGCGCGGGATCGCTATGGCTGAAGCGCTCCTGATGCAGGGCGTGGAAGGTGGGCAGGAAGGAGGCGGGCGTCAGCTCGGCGGCGGGCACGGCGAGCTCGTAGGACTGTCCGACGTAGCGCATCTCCAGGAAGCGCTGGACGGCGACGTCGTCCCTGGGCAGGCCTTCGTCTCGCAGCTCTTTCACGCCTTGACGCTCCAGCCTAGCCGCGAGCCGCGAGAGCGTTCGCTCCGCATCACGCCAGCCGTCTCCATCCGCGGGGATGGTCAGAAGCGCGGCCGCCGATAGGTCCTTGGCGATGGGCGCGGCGGCGATGCCCAGCGCCGATAGCACGCCTGGGTACAGGGGTACCAGCACCCTCGACATGCGGAGAGAGGCCGCCAGCTCGCAGGCGTGGAGGGGACCGGCGCCGCCGAACGCCACCAGCGTGAACGGGCGCGGATCGTGGCCGCGCTCCACGGAGACCACTCTCAGGGCCCGCTCCATGTTGGCGTTGGCGACCCGCAGGACGGCGGCGGCGGTAGCCGTGGCGTCGCCGCCGTAGGGCGTCGACAGGTCGCCGATGGCGGAGCGGGAGAGGTCAGGACGCACATCCATGCGGCCGCCCAGGAAGTGCTCCGGCGTGATGCGTCCCAGCACTACCTGGGCGTCGGTGACCGTGGGGTCGCGAGCGCGTCCGTAGAAGGCGGGGCCGGG
>JADFRV010000155.1 GCA_022561095.1 Chloroflexota bacterium
GGATAGTATAGCGCACGGGCCGCCAGGCTCCTGCCGTTCCTTCGGTTGATAGCGAAACCGGCCTGGAATGTAACGGGGGTTTGCTCTCTGCCGTCTCTATTGATTGGAGAGACAGTCATCCATGTCGTTCGACCTCAATACACACGAAGTCTCAATCCGCGCCGTTCTAGCTGAGAAGGATCGACAGGCGCGGGCAGCACTCCGCGCCAGCGAGGCCGGGAGTGCCCCACCGGGCTTGCGGGCCGCTTTCGCCGGCCGCCTAGCACGTCTCGCCCTTCGGGTGGATCGTGAGGCTGCCCGTTCCTGGCTGTCACGAGAGGGACGCGCTTCCCTTACCGGCGGATCGCACAGCTAGCTATCCCTTCCCCCTATCGCGCCCCCCTGCCCGGCGCCGCACCAGCAGCGGCGGACGTGGCCGCTGGCGTCGTCGCCCTCGCGGCGGGCGGCTGGTACGCGGAGATGCTGGTTGCGGTAGAAGGTATCGGCTCGCCATTAGACAGGCTCAGGATAGGGGCCGGGATGCCCTAGCCTGAAGTCTAGGGTGCGATTGTCCGCACCTACATGAACTCGTAGCCGCCCATGATGCCGGGCGGCTCCTGGTCCATGATCACGTTCACGCAGGCCGGCTTGCCGGAGGCGAAGGCGCGCTCAATGGCGGGTCTGATCTCGTCCGGCTTGGTGACGAACTCGCCGTGGCCGCCCAGCCCCTCCACCACCTGGTCGTAGCGGGCGGTGTCACCGAGAATGCTGGCGATCACCCGCTCCTTGCCGTACATCGCCCGCTGGCCCACGGTGATCTGCCCCCACTGGCGGTCGTTCCCCACTACCGATACCACCGGCATGCCGAAGCGCACGAACGTATCGAACTCGAAGCCGTTGAGGCCGAAGGCGCCGTCGCCGTTGACCATGAGGATGCGCTTATCCGGGTAGACGCTGTTGATCGCCATGCAGAAGCCGGTGCCCACGCCCAGCGTGCCCATCGGGCCGGGGTCGTACCACTGGCCGGGCCGGTTGATGGGGAGCACGCGCGCGGCCAGGTTCACTATGTCGCCGCCGTCGCCGACCACGATCGTGTTGTCGTCCACAAACTCCGCCATCTCGCGACAGAGGCGCAGCGGGTGAATCGGCTCGCGGTCGGAGTTCATCCACTCCTCCATCTGGGCGCGGACCTTGTTCTCGCCCTCGCGGAGGCCGGTGATCCACTCCTTGTGGTCGGCCTTGGCGCCCTCCAGCTCGCCGATGAGCATCTCCAGCGCCGCTTTGGCGTCGCCCTCGATCGCCACGTCGATGTCGCGGTTGCGGGCCAGCTCCTGGGGGTCCGTATCCACCTGGATCGTGCGCGCCTCCGGGTTGAAGCGCTTGCCGTAGGAGAGACGGAAGTCCAAGGGGGTGCCGATGACGACGATGGCGTCCGCCTTGCCCAGGGCGTTGCGGCGCGTGCGCGAGAAGAACAGCGGGTGCTCCTGGCTGATGGAGCCCCGGCCCATGGCGTTCAGGTACACCGGCGCCTGCGCGACCTCGATGAAGTGGCGCAGCTCCTCGTGGGCGTCCTGCCAGTAGATCGCGGAGCCCGCCATGATCAGCGGCCGCTCCGCCTTGGCGATGATCTCAGCCGCACTCTTGATCGCCTTCGGGTCCGGGTAGACGCGCCCCTGGGGCCGGTAGCTCTGCGGGAAATAGACGTCCTTCTCCTCCACCTTGCGGAAAAGCACGTCCGTGGGGATCTCCAGGAAGACGGGCCCCTGGCGGCCGGTGAGGGCGGCGCGGAAGGCGGAGGCGATGTACTCCGGGATGCGCGCCGTATCGTAGACGCAGCGTGCCCACTTGGTGATGGGGCGCACGAGCTCCACCTGGTCCATCTCCTGGAGGGCGCCCATCTCGAACCGCATCAACGGGCTGCGACCGCCGATGACAAGCAGGGGCGAGCGGTTCTGATAGGCGTTGGCGATGGCGGTCACGCAGTCGGTGACGCCGGGGCCGGCGGTGACAACCGCCACGCCGCAGCGCCGGGTGGCCCGTGACCAGCCCTCGGCGGCGTGGCCGGCGACCTGCTCGTGGCGGACATCGATAACCTTGATCTCTTCGTCCAGGCAGGCGTTGAAGATCGCCTGCACGTGGCCGCCGCAGAGGGTGAAGATCGTGTCGACGCCTTCATGCTTGATGGCGCGGGCGACGAGGTCGCCTCCGTCAACCAGAGCCATGGGGGCCTCCTCAGCTAATCGAAACTATGAATCGGGGCTCGCGGGGCTCGCCGCTGAGCCGTTAGGGGCTATCGCAAATAGTAGCGGATAGCGGATGGGGATACAACTTCGCGGCTGGCTCAACGCTACGGCACCAGCACCACCCGCCCGAACGCCTGACGGCTCTCGATGTAGGCGTGCGCGGCGGCCGCCTCCGAGAGCGGATACGTCCGGTCGATGACAACACGGAGCGATCCTTCGGCCACCTTCCGGAGAAGCTCTTCCACCATTGGGCGGGTGCGCTGAGGCTCGAACATCAGAGCGCCGCCGAAGAAGACGCTCGTGAGGGTGCGGCTCATCTCGCTCAGGGTGCTGACGTCCAGACGGCTGTCCTCGGGCCGTCCGGCGTTACCCACCTGTATCACGCGGCCGCGGTAGCCGGTGGCGGCCACGCTCCCCGGCAGCGTCGTGCCCACGGAGTCGACGACGAGATCGACTCCGCGACCGCCGGAGAGCTCTCGGGCGCGGGCGACGAAGTCCTCGGTCTTGTAGTTGATGCCGTGGTCCAGCCCGAACTCTTTCAGCCGCTCCAACTTCTCGTCGCTCGAGGCCGTCGCCAGGACGGTGGCGCCCGCCTGCTTGGCGAGCTGGACGGCCGCCAGGCCCACGCCGCCGGCGCCCGCCTGAATCAGTACCGTCTCCCCGGCCTTCAGCCTCCCGAACTCGAAGAGACATTCGTGTGCAGTCCCGAACGGGATGGGCACGCAGGCCGCCGCCATCAACTCCATCCCGTCTGGGACGGGCCAGGTCTGCATCGCGGCGAGCGCTACCTGGGACGCGTGCGATCCGAACGGCATGACGGCCACTACCGGCTGACCTACGCTGCGGTCGGTTACGTTCGCGCCGGCTTCACGGATCACACCCGCGCACTGGTAGCCGACGATATGGGGGCGAGAGGGCATCTCGCCCTCGGCGCGATTGAGGACATCGCCGCCCTCGATGCTTATCGCCTTGACGTCGATGACGATGCCTCCGGGCTGGCACACGGGGTCAGGCACCTCCTCATATCGAAACACGTCCGGGGCGCCGGTCTCATAGTAGACGGCTGCTTTCACGCTTAGTTCCTTCCTAGCTGGGCTGCTCGATCTCCTCGATGCCGAGGGCGGAGAGCGTGCCCGGGCCCGCCTCCTCCGCCTCCCGCAACGCCACAATCAGCTCGCGGTCCAGGCGGGCGCTCTCGCTGACGATGGAGTGCAGGCGATCCGAGTGAGAGATGCTGCCCTGGAAATTGCCGCAGCGGTACGCCTCCACCTGTGCGGCGAGTGCGGCATCGGCTTCGCTGGCGCAGGTCAGCAAGCGAACGAGCAGCCCGTGGGCGATGCGCAGCTTCTTTGGCGGTTCGGCGGACTCAAGCCGGCGGCGCAGCCTGCCCAGCGCCTCGCCGCGGCTACGCGCCAGGAACTCCTCCAGAGACTCATCCGATCGCCTGCCACTATCTGTGGGCGGCTCGTCGGGGTGGCCGCCGTGGAGGGTAGCGTAGGCGTCCCGGAACAGCGGCTCGTAGTCAGAGAGGCTGGTCACGGGGGCAGTATAACAGGGGAGCCCGTGCCCCGCCCCGGCGGGCAGCGCTGCAGCAAGGGACGGGGCTAGACGTATACGCCGGTCGGGAGCCGTGCCTACCGGCAGGCAGGCGGGTCGGCTAGACGGCGCTCTCCAGAAGGCCTAGGCGACTATTGCGAAAACGACAGAGAAGATCACGACCTGCGCCAGCAAGCTGACCACGGCGGTGGCTATCGCTCTCCACGTGTCGAAGTCCAACGCCTGACGGATGGCGATGACCGTGGCGAACAGCGTCCAGATGAAGACAACCAGCACCACGAGACCGCTAATGATGGAAACGGGAATGATTGCGAGGACCAGCAGCACCCTGGGCGAGTTGGCGAATCCGAGAGTGCGCAGAAGCTGGCCCCACGTTGCCTCAGTCTGCGGCCCCTTGAAGATGTTCGTCCCTACCCAGTAGGCGATGAAGGCGTACACCGCCCAGCCAACGAGCGCCGCGATGATACCGAAGACGAGACCGGTGATGCCTCCGGAGAGCGCGCCGATCCCGCCGGCGATCGCTCCCAGGACCACGACCTGCATCGCCGGGATGGTCGCCGACTGGTCGTGCTCTACCTCTTCGTATAGTTGCGGCTCTAACCTGGCCGCACGGATCATGCGGTCGATTGTGGACTTCTGACCTGTGGCTTCAAGCATAGCTACCTCCGATAGAGACGATTACGACTATATATAACGCAACCGCTCGACGGATAGTTACACTGGGGATGAAGGGACAGGGGCGGATCTGCCAACGAAAAAGGCGGACACCAAGGCCGCGCTGCCCAAGGGGGGTACCATTGAAGAGGGGCGACCTCACTGCCCGCCGTAAGGATTCTCCTCCCTGTGCGAGTTATTGTCAATCACTATCTGGCTGCTAGAGCGCGCTTCCGCTCTACTGAAGCGCGCCTGCTACCATCAGGTCGGCGATCTCTTCGTCGGAGAGGCCAAGTATCTCCTTGCAGACCTGCTCCGTGTGCTCGCCCAGCAGCGGCGCAGGCGATCGCAACTTCCCCGGCGTCTTCGACAGCTTGAAAGAACTCCTTATTGTTCAGGTCAGTGTTTGTGCCAATCGAACACCAAATGACCCGCTGAGTATCGGCATCATCATAGGACGCGCCGTTCTGTAGGCCGAGCAAATTGCCAGCGGTGTCGCCTACGAGCGTGTCAACTGTGCTAAGGCTGTCGTCCGCTGGGTCTAGTGTCCTGGCTTCAACATCTGTCCATACGGCAGGAGGATCTGTTGTATTAGAAGTTTTCTGCCAAAGGACGTGCATTTCGTCGGTGAGCGGCGACTTGACGACGTTCGGGTTTCCGTAATGAATATCACCGGCAGCGTCGAGCGCAATCGGACCATCCCAGGTGCCGCCATTTCGCACGTTGACGTCGACACGCTCTTTCTTGCCACCCATAACCTGATCGGTGTCACCGGCGTAGGCAACAACTGGCACGCCGTTGCTCTTAACAGCAATTGAAATCCACGGAAACGTTGGTGCGTTGGTCGGCGTTTCGATCAGCTCGTTGACGACACCCCACGTGTCGTCCGCCATGTTGAATGTGTGATAGGTGTAGGATAAAAGGCTCGTGTACGTCGCGATGT
>JADFRV010000023.1 GCA_022561095.1 Chloroflexota bacterium
GCACGAGCTCTCTCACGTCGGGAACTACGACATCAGGGTGATGACTATCGTGGTGGTTCTCGTGGGATTGTCGGCGCTAATGGCCGACTTTGCCCTGAGGCTCACCTTCTACGGCGCAGGCCGCCGCTCCAGCAATCGCGGCCGCAGCGGCGGCGGCGCGGTGGCGATCATCTACGCTATCGCCCTGCTCGCCGTCATCCTCACCCCTATCGCCGCCCAGCTCATCCGCTTCGCCGTCTCCCGGCAGCGGGAGTACCTGGCGGACGCCTCGGGGCGTTGCTGTGCCGCAACCCGGAAGCCCTTGCGCGCGCCCTGGAGAAGATATCGGCCGACCCCGATCCGCTGGAGGTGGCGAACAAGGCGACCGCGCACCTGTACATCAACAACCCCCTGCGCGAGCACAAGAGCTTCCTGAACGGCATGTTCGCCACCCACCCGCCCATGGAGGAGCGGGTACGGCTTCTACGGGCGATGACGTGAGCGCCGGGCTGCGGCGGGCGCGGGAGGAGGATATCCCGCAACTCGAGGCGCTGATTACGGCTGAAGGTCTGCCCGCCTACGGGCTCGCGGAGTACCTGAAGACGTTCTTCGTCCTGGATGAGGGGGAAAGGGTGGTGGGCTGCGCGGGCCTGGAGGTCTACGGCGGAGCGGCTCTCCTGCGCTCAGTAGTGGTGGCGCCGGAGCGGAGGATGAGAGACGACGGTCGGCGGCTGGTGGAAGCGGCGCTGGCAGAGGCGCGGGAGCGGAGCGTTCGACGGGTGTACCTGTTCACGATGCATGCCGACAGCTTTTTCCGGCGGCTGGGCTTCCGGGAGGTCAGGCTGGACGGATTCGAGCAGGCGGTCAGAGCGTCCCGTCAGTATGAGGTGGTCTCGCAGATACCGCAGCTGCGCGAGCGGGTCAAGGGGATGGCGCTGGAGCTGGGGCGTTAGCGTTTTCGCGAACCGACTGCTAAGGAAGTACTTCTACGCCCTCGCCCTTGGCCACCTCGCCGACCTGCCAGACGGAGAGTTCGGCGGCGGCGAAGCGGGCCTCCACCTCGCCGGCCTTTTCGGGGGCGACGGCCATCAGGAGGCCGCCTGAGGTCTGAGGGTCGAACAGGACGTGTTCAACCTCCTTAGAGATCTTGTCGGAGAGGCTTACCTTGTCCCGGAGGTGGCTGCGGTTGCGGTCGGCGCCGCCGGTGACGATCCCCTGCGAGGCGTATTCCAGGGCCCCCGGTAGAAGTGGGACGCGACCGGCGCTCAGGCGCAGCGCTACCTTGCCGGCGGCCGCCATCTCGTAGCTGTGACCGAGGATGCTGTAGCCGGTGACGTCGGTGAGGGCGAGGGCCTGCACTGCTTGCGCTATGTGGGAGGGATGACGGTTGAGGCGGGTCATAGAGTCGATGGCGGCCTGGAGATGCTCCGGCTTCGCTCTGTCGGACTGGGCGGCGGTTGTTATGATGCCTGTGCCCAAGGGCTTGCTGAGGTAGAGGAGGTCGCCGGGCCGGGCTCCGCTCTTGGTGAAGATGCGCTCGGGGTGGACGAGGCCGAGGACGCAGAGGCCGTATTTGGGCTCGGCGTCGATGATGGTGTGGCCGCCGGCGATGACACCACCGGCCTCGGCCACCTTGTCGGCGCCACCGCGGATGATTTGGCCGATGGTCTCACTGGCCATGTCCTCGGGGAAGGCGGCGATGTTTAGGGCGAGCGTGACCTCGGCGCCCATTGCGTAGACGTCGCTCAAGGCGTTGGCGGCGGCGATCGCCCCGTAGTGGTAGGGATCGTCCACGAGCGGGGCAAAAAAGTCCAACGTTAGCACCACCGCTTGCTCATCGTTTAGCTTGTAAACGGTGGCGTCGTCGGGCTCGGCCAGACCGACCAGGAGGTCAGGGTGCTGGTCGACTTGTCTATCGCTGAGGTAACGCAGAACCTGCGCTAGGGCTTCCGCCCCCGCCTTGCCGGCTCAACCGGCACAGGAGGCCAGCTCGGTGAGGCGCACCGGCTTCGAGGCCATAGGTTCTCCTTCCAGGCGGGCTATGCACCTGCGTAGTAGTATAGGGGCGGGGCGATGGCGGCGACAACGGGGGATGGTGTGGCGCTCTGCGCCGTTCCGCGAGAGAATGGAGGACATGAGACTTCTGCCGGTGGGTCTCCTGGCGATGCCGCTAGCCTGTCTCCTTCTGGCTGCGGGGTGTGGCGGGAGCGGCGCCGTCGAGCCTACGCCGGGTATCACCCCCCGTTCGGAGCCGACGCCCGTACCCACGGCGACGCCTAAGCCGACGGCTGCACCCGCGCTTGCCACGCCGGAGCCGGTGCCCACCGTCCACCTGCCGGAGGTGAGGTCGCTGGAGTACCTGACCGCCGACCTGCCGGTGCCGCCGCTGCCGGCGACTTTCGCGCCATCTCAGGAAGACCCGGCGCTGGTGACCCTGATCGGCACTGCTCTCTCCGGCTACGACGGCGAGTACTCTGTCGTGGTGTGGAATCTGGAGGACGGGCGCTCCGCCTCCATCAACCAGGGTCAGGTGTACTACGCGGCGAGCCTGTTCAAGCTGGCCCTCCTGCTTGAGGCCTATCGCCAGCGCGACGCTGGGGAAGTCGACTTCGCTGAGCTGCTGACGCTGGAAGAGGAGTACGTGGAGTACGACTTCGGCACACTGAAGTACCTTGAGCTGGAGGAGGGCGACATGCTCACGGTGGCTGACGCCCTGAAGGCGATGATTATCGTCAGCGATACGCCCACGGCGGTGATGATCCAGGACGTGGTGAACCCCGTGCGGGTGGAACAGACACTGAGGTCGCTGGGGATCGACGATATGTCGGTGTTGACCTCCGAGCTGCCGACGACCGCGCATGATATGGCCCTGCTCATGGCGGCGGTGGCAGCGGGCGCGGAGGTGACTGAGGAGTCCAGACGGGAGATGCTGGCGTTGCTGCTGCAGGAGACGATTCGCGGCGGCATCCCTTCCGGCGTGCCTCCGAATGTCGCGGTAGCGCATAAGACCGGCAACTTCACGAACGCCACCCACGACGTGGCGCTGGTCTGGGGCCCTGCCGGCCCCTATATCATCGCGGTGCTGTCCGACGGCGCCTGGGAGCCTCAGCCCATCGTGGCGGTGTCACAGGCGGTCTGGGACTACTTCGCCGCCAACCCGTAACCGTGGCGAAGACGAGAACGAAGGCGCTGCCGCTGTCGCCCGCGGAGATCGTGGACAGGCTGTCGGCTCTGTATGGGCGGCCGGTGTGGCGGCCGCACGAGGACGCGATGACGGAGCTGGTGCTCACCATCCTCTCCCAGAACACGTCCGATACGAACTCAGGACGGGCGTTCATGCGCCTGCACTCGCGCTTCCCCACCTGGAAGGGGATGATGGCGGCCGCGCCGGAGGAGATCGAGGATGAGATTCGGGTGGGCGGGCTGGCCCCGACTAAGTCGGGGCGCATCAAGGGGATACTGGAGGAGGTGTGGGGCCGGAGGGCGTCGTTCGATCTGTCGTTCCTGGGAGGGATGTCGCTGGCGGAGGCGAAGGGGTGGCTGAGATCGCTGCCGGGGGTGGGGCCAAAGACGGCCGCCTGCGTGCTGATGTTCGCCCTGGGGCGGCCGGCGCTGCCGGTAGACACTCACGTGCAACGTGTATCGCAGCGGCTGGGGCTGGTGCCCGCCAAGACAGGCGCGGCGGAGGCCCACGACCTGCTGGAGGCGATGCTCTCACCTGCGGAGGTCTACCCGTTCCACGTGTCCCTGATCAATCACGGGCGAGGGCTCTGCAAGGCGCAGCGTCCCCGTTGCGCCGAGTGTCCCCTGAACGACCGCTGTCCTACGGCGCCGCTGTACATGGGGACGAAGGCGGCGAAACCAAGCCCCTAACACCGCGGCCTACCGCCGTTGTATGCTGTCACGCAGACGCTCACGAAGGAATGCACCGTATTCGTATCGAAGGGAGGACGCCGTGAAGCTAGGCCTTCAGATACCAATGTTCACCTGGTCTGGGGGGGCTGCCGAAATGGGACAGCGTCTGGGAGAGATCGCACGTACGGCGGAGGACGCCGGCTTCAGCTCGGTCTGGGTCATGGACCACTACTTTCAGATTCCCATGGTGGGCGCCGTCGAGATGGACATGCTGGAGGCCTATACTGCGTTGGGTTACATCGCCGGTCACACCTCGCGCGTCAGGCTGGGCACGATGGTCACCGGGGTGACCTACCGTCACCCGGGAATCCTGGCGAAGCAGGTCACCACCCTCGACGTGCTCTCGGGAGGGCGCGCCTGGCTGGGTATCGGCGCCGCCTGGTTCGACCGTGAGCATCACGGACTGGGCGTACCGTTCCCATCGCTGCGGGAGCGGTTCGAGCGGCTGGAGGAGGCGCTTCAGATAACGCTGCAGATGTGGAGCGACAACGACGGCCCGTACGAGGGCAAGCACTATCAACTGGCGGAGACGATCAGCTCACCGCAACCCCTGAGCAAGCCCCGCCCGCCCATCCTGATCGGCGGCGGCGGCGAGCGCAAGACGCTGAAGCTGGTGGCGCGATACGCTGACGCCTGCAATTTCTTCGGCGACCCCGCTACGGTGAGGCACAAGCTAGAGGTCCTGCGCCAACATTGTCAGGATGAAGGGCGCAACTACGACGAGATCGAGAAGACGGTGCTTTTCGTCTTGAACGTTGGGCGGGAGGGCGAGAACGCCGGCCAGCTTGTGGAGCAGCTGGGCGCGTTCGCGGAGGCGGGCGCGCAGACGGTCATCGGGGCGCTGATCGGTGTCGAGCACCTGCGCCCGATCGAGGTTATGGGGCGGGACGTGATTCCGCAGGTCGCGGAGCTGTAGGGGGCGCGTACCGGCCTTGACTCTCGGCTTGCGAATCCGTATCCTGTCTTCATCATGACTGCGCTGCGCATCAGGGACGCCCAGCCGCGACCGCGACCTTCGTTCGGCGGTGGGTTCCCTGTGCCCGCGGGCAGTCGCTAGCAACCGAAAACAGAGCACAACCGGAAGCCCCACCGCTGTTAGCGGTGGGGCGATTCGCTTTTGGAGGAGCGCTATGGTCAGGGTAGGCATCATAAACGTAACCGGCTACGCCGGCGCGGAGCTGGCGCGGCTGCTCTACGCTCACCCTGAGGCGCGACTGAGCAGCGTCAGCGGCCGCAGCGCCGCCGGCAAGACGTTGGCCGAGGTGTTTCCTCACCTGGCTTCCTACGACCTGACGATCGGCGAGGAGTTGGGCGAGGTTGACTTTGCGTTCTCGGCGCTGCCCCACGCGGCCAGTGCGGAGGCGGTAGCGCCGCTGGTGCGGGACGGCGTGCCGGTAGTCGACATAAGTGCCGACTTCCGCTTGCGAGATGTCCGGGAGTACGCCCAGTGGTACGGGGTGGAGCACCCGGCGCCGGAGCTGTTGTCGCGGGCGGCCTACGGGCTGACGGAGCTGAACCGAGGGGCGGTGCAGTCGGCGCGGCTCGTCGCCAACCCCGGCTGCTACCCGGAGGGGGCTCTGCTGGCGCTGGCCCCGGCGGTGAAGGGGGGGTTCGTGGGCCCGGAGCTCATTATCGACTCAAAGTCCGGCGTTTCCGGCGTCGGGCGCACGGTGGGCCTCGCCCACCACTTCGCGGAGGCGAACGAGAGCGTTTCGGCCTACGGGCTGGGTGGGCACAGGCACTTGCCGGAGATAGTGCAGGAGCTGGCCGTGATGTGGCCCCGACGCGTCGGGGAGGATTCGGATACGCAGCCTATCGTGACGTTCACGCCCCACCTGATCCCGATGACGCGGGGCATACTCTCCACCTGCTACGCGACCCTGGTGGCGGGGACGGTGCGCAGCGGCGAGGAGGCGCTCGACCTCTACCGCGAGTTCTACAAGGGCGAGCCGTTCGTGCGGGTGGTGGATTCGCCGCCGGCGACGAAGCAGGTGTCCGGGAGCAACATGTGCCTGGTCTACCCCACCGTCGATCCGCGAACGGACCGGCTGGTCGTGGTCAGCGTAATCGACAACCTGGTCAAGGGCGCGGCCGGCCAGGCGATCCAGAACATGAACGCGATGCTGGGGTTGCCGGAGACAGCCGGCCTGGAGACCCCGGCGGTCTACCCGTAGGAGGAGAGGTCGTGTATTCTGAGGCAGCTATGAAAGAGGGGATTGAGATGGTGGCCGAGGGTGGCGTGGCCAGCGCCAAGGGGTTCGTGGCAGGCGCGGTGCGCGCTCGTATGCGGCCGGACTGGGACAAGCTGGACGTGGCGCTGCTCTACTCGGAGGCGCCGTGCACGGCGGCCGGGGTGTACACCCAGTGCAACGTGGTGGCGGCGCCAGTAGTGATCACCCGCAAGCACCTGGCCGATGGGGCAGCGCAGGCGGTGATCGCCAACAGCGGTTGCGCTAACGCCGCCACCGGCGAGCAGGGGGCGCGGGACGCGGTGGAGATGGCGCAGCTCGCCGCCGCGAAGCTGGGGCTGGACCCCCATGCGGTCGTGGTCGCCTCCACGGGCGTGATCGGTACCTTCCTGCCGATGGAGCGGATGCGCCACGGCGTAGAGGCGGTCGAGCTGTCGGTCGGGGGCGGGCTGGCGTTCGCCCAGGGGATCATGACCACGGACACGCGGCCCAAACAGTCGGCGGTGAAGTTCGGGAAGTACACGCTGGGCGGCGCAACTAAGGGAGCGGGGATGATCCACCCTAACATGGCGACGACGCTGACCTTCCTCACCACGGACACCCCGGTGGCGGCGGCGTTCCTGTCGCTGATGCTGAAGGAGGCTGTGGACGTCTCGTTCAACATGATCGACGTGGACAGCGACACCAGCACCAACGACATGGTGGTGGTGTTGGCCAACGGTCTCGCCGGCGGCGAGGAGATCAACGAGGATGGCCATCCGCTGGCGCAGCCGTTCGCCGCGGCGCTCACCCACGTGTGCACGGACCTGGCGAAGGCGATCGTCGCCGACGCCGAGGGCGGGACCAAGGTGATCGAGACGACGGTGGTAGGCGCGGCCTCGCCGGAGGAGGCGCGGCTGGCGGCGCGGGAGGTGGTGCGGTCGCTGGCGGTGAAGACGGCGGTCTACGGCCACGACCCTAACTGGGGTCGCGTGCTGGCGGCGGTGGGCAACTCCGGCTGCCACATGGAGGAGGCGAAGACCAGTCTCTGGCTGGTGGATGCCCAGGGGCATGAGCTGTGTCTCCTGAAGCAGGGCTCGCCGCAGCCGCTGGCTGAGGGGGAGGCGAAGCCGTACTTCGAGGCGCTGGAGGTACGCTTCCGTGTTGACCTGGGCCTTGGCGAGCATACGGCCACGGCCTGGGGCTCCGATCTCACGGAGGAGTACGTGCGACTCAACAGCCTGTACACGACATGATGGGCTACAGGGTGCGGTCTGGGGGATACTCTGAGTAATGGATCGTTCTGACATCCTGGTCGCGAAGATAGGCGGCTCCACCCTGGGGGCCCACGACACGACGCTGGAGGACATCGTTGCCCTGCAGCGCCGCGGCGTGCGGCCGGTCGTCGTGCACGGCGGTGGCCCACTGATCAGCGAGTGGCTGAAGGCGCACGGCGTGCCCAGCCGCTTCGAGCGGGGGCTGCGCGTGACTGACGCCCGTACGCTGGACGTGGTGGTGGCGGTGCTGGCTGGGCTGGTCAACAAGCGGCTGGTGGCGGCGCTGACCGCGGGCGGCGGTCGTGCCGTGGGCCTATCGGGGGCGGACGGCGGCCTGTTCAAGGCGCGTGTGCTGGACGGGAAGCTGGGCTACGTTGGGGAGGTGGCGGAGGTCGATGCGCGGTTGCTGCTAGACCTGATGGAGGACGGGTTGGTGCCGGTGGTGGCGCCCATCGCCGTCGAATGGCGGGGCGAGGCGCCGACGAAACAGCTACTGAACATCAACGCCGATACCGCCGCCGGGGCGGTTGCGGTGGCGCTGGCCGCTCGCTGGCTGGTCTTTCTCACGGACGTCCCCGGCATCCGCGGCGAGGACGGCGAGACGGTCACGGCGCTCTCCTCGGCCCGGGCCGGCGCCCTGACTGAGGCCGGCGTTATTGAAGGGGGTATGATCCCCAAGGTGGAGGCGTGTCTCAAAGCGTCGGCGGCGGGCTGTCGCAGCGTCATCGCCGACGGTCGCAAGACGGGCGCATTGCTAGAGGCTATCGAGGACCGGACGGGCACAATGGTAGGATGAACGGAGGAGTATGAGCGAGAACTGGGTAGAACTGGAGAGCAGGTACTTCTTCCCCGTAGGCAAGCGGCTGCCCGTGACGCTGGTGAGGGGGCAGGGCAGCCGCGTCTGGGACGAGGACGGCCGCGAGTATCTGGACTGCGTGGCGGGGATCGCGGCGGTGAGCCTGGGGCACAGCCACCCGGAGGTGGTGAAGGCGGTGCAGGAACAGGCCGCGTCCTTAATGCACGTGTCCAACTACTACTACACTGTGCCCCAGATCAAGCTGGCCCAGCTCCTGTGCGATCACACGGGCATGGACAAGGTGTTCTTCTGCAACAGCGGCGCGGAAGCCGTGGAGGGGTGCATCAAGCTGGCCCGTAAGTGGGGGAAGGAGAAGCGCGAGGGCGCCTTCGAGATCATCGTCGCCGAGGGCGCTTTCCACGGGCGTACCCTGGCCACGGTCACCGCGACTGCCAACGAGAAGTACCGCGCGCCGTTCACGCCGCTGGTGGAGGGGTTCGTGCGGGTGCCGTTCAACGACCTGGAGGCGATCAAGAGGGCGACGACCGGCAAGACGGCCGCCGTTCTCCTGGAGCCGATCCAGGGCGAGGGTGGGGTCATCGTCCCTGATGACGATTACTTTCCTCAACTGCGTGCCTGGTGCGACGAGGCAGACATCCTGCTGATGGCGGACGAGGTGCAGGTTGGCGTGGGCCGCGTCGGTGCGCTGTTCGCGCACCAGCTCTATGGCATCGAGGTGGACGTGATGGCGGTGGCGAAGGGGCTGGGCGGAGGCTTCCCCATCGGCGCCTTCCTGGCCAAGGACCACTGCGCGGTGCTGGGGCTGGGTGATCACGGCACCACGTTCGGGGGGAACCCCCTGGCCACGCACGTTGGCTATACAGTGCTCAAGCACATCATCGAGAACGATCTCTCGGCCCAGGTGGCGAAGAAGGGCGAGCATCTGGAGCGGCGCCTGCACTCGCTGGCCGACCGCCATCCGATGGTGAAGGAGGTGCGCGGCAAGGGGCTGCTCTGGGCGATCGAGCTGGACCGCGCGGCGGCGGAGGAGGCGGTACGGTTATGCCTGGAGGAGGGGCTGCTGGCCAACAATGTGAAGCCCACAGCCCTGCGGCTGATGCCGCCTCTGACGATTACGGAGGAGGAGCTGGACCGGGCGGTGGAGATCGTGGAGCGGGTGCTGGGCCGCATCGAGTCCGGCACGCCGAAATGAGGGTGGGGGATGGCTGAGAAGATAGTGCTCGCCTACTCCGGTGGCCTGGACACCTCCGTGGCCGTGCACTGGCTCAAACAGGAGGGCGGCTACGATGTCATCGCCCTCACCGTCGACGTGGGGATGCAGCGACAGCGGGAGGAAGTGCAGTCGCGGGCGTTGACGGCTGGCGCGACGAAGATCATCTGGCGGGACGCCCAGGAGACGTTCGTGCGCCACTTCGTCTTCCCGGCGCTGGCGGCCGGGGCTCTCTATCAGGGACAGTACCCGCTGGCCACAGCCCTGTCGCGTCCGCTCATCGCTCGCGAGCTGGCGGAGGCGGCGCGCGCCGAGGGGGCGACGGCTATCGGGCACGGCTGCACCGGAAAGGGGAACGACCAGGTGCGCTTGGAGGTGTCGGTGCAGGCGCTGGCGCCGGAGCTGCGCATCGTGGCGCCGGTGCGGGACTGGGAGATGGACCGCGAGGCGGAGATCGCCTACGCGCAGGAGCACTCGATACCGGTGCCTGTAACCCGCGAAAGCCCCTACTCGATCGATGAGAACCTGTGGGGTCGCAGCATAGAGTGTGGGGTGCTGGAGGACCCCTGGCAGGAGCCGCCGGAGGAGGTCTACGAGTGGACGGTGGCGCCGTCTGAGGCGCCGGACGCTCCGGCCTACGTGGAGATCGGCTTCGAGCGGGGTCTGCCGGTGTCGCTGGACGGCCGCGAGACGGACCCGGTGTCGCTGGTGCTGCGGCTGAACGAGATCGCCGGTGAGCAGGGCGTTGGCCGGGTGGACATGGTGGAGGACCGGCTGGTGGGCATCAAATCGCGGGAGATATACGAGGCGCCGGCGGCGGTGACGCTGCTGGCCGCGCACGAGGCGCTGGAGGCGCTGACCCTATCGAAGGACCAGCGCCGGCTGAAGGCGCGTATCGCGCAGGAGTACGCGGAGCTGATCTACAACGGCCTCTGGTTCACGGCGCATCATCAGGACCTGGCGGCCTACGTGCAGTCCGCCCAGAGGCAGGTCACGGGCGCGGTACGGCTGAAGCTGCACAAAGGCATGGCCACGATAGTGGGGCGGAAGTCGCCGAAGAGCCTGTACGACTACTCGCTTGCGACGTACGAGAGCTCGGACCAGTTCGATAGGTCGGCGGCGCCGGGGTTCATCCACATCTGGGGGCTGCCGGTGCGCGTGCAGGCGCAGGCGCAGAAGGGCGAGGAGGCTCTCTAGCCGATACCCTCGCATCGCCGCCGTCTGTTAAAATTAAGGTATCCCCGCAAGAATCGTCATGGCCAAATACGATCCGTTAGCGAAGTTCTTGCACGATTCCGCTCGCACAGAAGGGACCGTTATCCTGTCGTTCGCGCAGGTCGAAGACCTGATGGCAAAGGCGCTGCCGAACTCGGCGCGCAGGTTCCGCTCCTGGTGGGGAAACGATAGCTATCACGTGCAGTCCGTCGCCTGGCAGGCGGCCGGCTGGCGCGTGTTCAAGGTAGATATGGCGCGCCAGGTAGTCACCTTTATCCGGGCGTCATGACGCCCCGCATCACCGCTGTCCTGTTCGACCTGGGCGACACGCTGTGGCACTTCCCCAGCATGCCGCCGGTGGAGGTGATCCGCTCCGAGACGGTGGGGCGCCTGTCGCGGCTGCTGGAGAGCTGGGGCGAGGAGGTCACGGACGAGCGGTATTACCTGGGCCGCGATATCCGCCTGGCGGTGGAGGAGGAGACCTCGCGCGCTTTCCACGGCGATAGCCTCGATCCCGGCTACCCGGAGCTGTGCCGGAGAGTGGCTGCGCGCAACGGCCTCAGGCTCACGCCGGAGCAGGGCGAGGAGCTGTGGGAGGCGTGGAACCTGGGCGGCCAATTCCTGGGTCGCACGCTGTTTCCAGGCGTGCTGGAGACGCTGCGCTGGCTCAAGGAGCGCGGCTTCCGGCTGGGCTCCGTGACCAATCGCGGCTACGGAGGTCCGCGCTTCCAGCAGGAGATGCGGGACCTGGGCCTGGCGGAGCTGTTTGAGGTGGTGGCGCTGTCCTGCAATCTCGGTTTCATGAAGCCGCACCCGCGCATCTTCGAGTACACCCTGGATGCGATGCAGCTGACGCCGCAGGAGACGGCGATGGTGGGCGATAGCATGCACGCCGATGTGGAGGGCGCCAAGGCGCTGGGGATGACGGCGATCTGGTGCCGGCCACCCTTGGACGAACCGGTGGAGGCCTCGACGGACCCACCGGAGGTTGAGGGCAGCGTGCGCCCGGACTACACCATCGACAGTATCAGCGAGATTCGCGGCCTGCCGCCTTTCGCGAACGGTGGCCTGAAATGAGTCGCCTCTACCTCTGGGCGGGCCTGGCCGCGCTCGCCCTTGCGGCCATAGTCTACGCGGCCTGCTCCGGCGCCTCGTCGCGGGAAGCCATACCGACGCCCGCGCCTTCGCCTTCGCGAGTACTAAGTTCGGAGGAGGTGGGTCCCCCGCAGGTGGAGGCGGGCGCCCCCATAGGCGACCCAACGATTGATCCCTCTAAGCCGAAGGAGGCGGAGGTGGTCTACATAGGGCCACGCGACGTGAAGGCGGTGGCGCTGACTTTCGACACCGGCGTCCACGCTGGGCGCGTGCCAGAGGTGCTGGATATCCTCAAGGAGCACGGCGCTGCGGCCACCTTCGGCATCACGGGTGAATGGGCGGTAACCAATCCTGACCTGCTGAAGCGCATCGTTGACGAGGGCCACGCCATTATCAATCATTCCTGGAGCCATGCCTCCTTCACCGGTGAGGATACCGATACCGAGCCGCTGACCGCCGATCAGATGCGCGACGAGCTGCGGCGGACGGAGGAGAAGATCCTGGAGATCGCCGGGGTGAGCACCAAGCCGTACTTCCGGCCTCCCTATGGCGACTACGACCGCTCGGTCAACCAGGTGGTGCGGGCGGCAGGATACGAGTACAACGTGCTCTGGCTAGTAGACTCCCTGGGTTGGGAGGGGCGCTCCACTAACTCCATAGTCTCCGTCACCCTGGCCAACGCCTTCAATGGAGCGATCTTCCTGTACCACATCGATAATACACGGGACGCCGCCGCGCTGGAGGAGATCATCGAGGGGCTTAACGAGCGGGGCTTGCAGATGGTGACGATACCACAGCTCCTGGGCGAGGGGCCGATACCGACGCCCGGGCCGACGCCAACGCCCAGCCCGACGCCTGCGCCGACGCTGGAGCTCACTTCGGCTCCGCTCCCCCAAGCTGCTGCTACAGCCACGCCCACTCCGCCGCCTGCGCCGAAGCCTAAGCCTACACCTATACCTACGCCCACACCGACACCGCTGCCCCTCGTCACCATCGCCTATGACGGATTCGAGTCCGCGAGCCTCGACGGCGGCTCAGGCTGGCTGGAGCCGTGGAAGGCGCTGGGTGGCCCGTTCGTGACCGGCAGTGACGCCCCGCACTCGGGCAGCCGGCAGCTCGAACTCTCGTCCGGCGCCTACATCATCCGGTCGGCCGACCTGAGCGGACAAGGGGAGGTGCACCTGCGCTTCTGGTCGCGTCTGAGTGGTCTCGATCCGTCAGGTCAAGCCCACGTCCTGGTCAGCCCCGGGTACGGCGTCCCGTTCAAGGCCGCCAAGGAGCTCACAGCCGCCGATAGTGACGGCGTGTACCACCTGTACGATATCGACCTGTCCGCCTACCCGATGACAAGCGGTTTCCTCGTGGGCTTCTACTATCTGACGGACTCGCCGAGCGACCAGTGGCACATCGACGACGTTGAGCTAGGGGCGCTGACCCCCTAGCGGCGCTCCTGCCTATCGGCAGGCAGGCTATAATGGCCCCACGATGTCTGACAGTACGTCTCCGCAGAGCCCTACGGCCCGCGGTCTGGACAGACGGGCGCTGGATTACAGCGCCTCCATCGCCTTTGACCGGCGGCTGTACGCCCACGATATCGACGCTTCGATAGCTCACGCCCGCATGCTCGCCAAGCAGGGGATCGTCCCCGGCGACGACGCGGAGGCGATAGCGCGGGGGCTAGAGGATATCCGCGCTGAGATCGAGCGCGACGAGTTCCCCTTCCACCAGGAGCTGGAGGACATCCATCTGAACATCGAGGCGCGGTTGAAGGAGAAGATCGGCGAGGCGGCGGGCCGGCTGCACACCGCCCGCTCCCGCAACGACCAGATCGCCACGGATATGCGGCTGTACGTCATGGAGGCCTGCGACCGGGCGGCGGCGGGTGTGAGGGACGTACAGGCGGCGTTGCTGACGCTGGCGGAGGCGAACCGGGACGTGATCATGCCGGGCTACACGCACCTTCAGCGGGCGCAGCCCCTGCTGCTGGCGCACCATCTCCTCGCCTATTTCCAGATGCTGGAGCGGGACGGCGAGCGGTTCGGCGATTGCCGGCGGCGGGCGGACGCCCTTCCCCTGGGCTCGGGGGCGCTGTCCGGCGTGCCCTACCCAATCGACCGCGATTTCGTGGCCCGCGAGCTCGGCTTCTCGCGGCTGACCGAGAACAGCGTCGACGCCGTCGCCGACCGCGATTTCGTGGTCGAATATCAGTCGGCGGCGGCGATGACGATGATGCACCTATCGCGGCTGGCGGAGGAGATCGTGTTGTGGGCGAGCGACGAGTTTGGCTTCATCGGCCTGCCGGAGGAGTTCTCCACCGGTTCCAGCATTATGCCCCAGAAGCGGAATCCGGACGTGGCGGAGCTGGCGCGCGGCAAGACCGGCCGCGTCTACGGCAACCTGATGGCGATATTGACGACGCTCAAGGGGCTTCCTCTGGCCTACAACCGTGACCTGCAGGAGGATAAGCAGCCGCTATTCGATACGGTGGACACGCTCATGGGTACGCTGGAGGTGATGGCGGCGATGCTGCCGGCACTGCGGGTGGACCCCCTGCTGCCGGAGGCGGCCGCCCGCGGCTCCTACGTCCTGGCCACGGACGTCGCGGATTATCTCGTCCGCAAGGGCGTAGCCTTCCGCGACGCGCACCAGGCGGTGGCGGAGCTGGTGCGCTACGCCCAGATGGAGGGGAAGGCGTTGCCGGAGCTATCGCTGGAGGAGTACCGGCGCTTCAGCCCGGCCTTCGAGGAGGACGTGCTGGCGCTCGACCTGCGCTCGGCGATCGAGGCGCGGGACGCGCCGGGGGGCACGTCGTCGCGACAGGTGGAGGCGGCGCTCAAGCGGGCGCGGCAGCGGCTGGAGGGGAAGCGGTGACAGGCGCCGTCAAGCTGGCGCCCTCGATACTGTCGGCGGACTTCGCGCGGCTGGGGGAGCAGGTGCGGGAGGCGGAGGCCGCCGGCGCCGGCTACATCCACATCGACGTGATGGACGGCCGCTTCGTGCCCGTGATCTCCCTGGGCACGCCCATAGTGGAGGCGATCCGGCGGGTGACGGAGCTGCCGCTGGACATCCACCTGATGATCGAGCAGCCGGAGCGACATGTCGGCGCGTTCATGGACGCCGGCGGCGACGTCATCAACGTGCACGCGGAGGCGACGCGGCACCTGCACCGCATCGCACGGGAGGTGCGGGGCCGGGGGAAGCTGGCCGGGGCCTGTATCAACCCCGGCACGCCGGTGAGCGTTCTGGAGTCGCTGCTGCCGGAGCTGGACCAGGTGATCGTGATGAGCGTGAACCCGGGCTGGAGCGGCCAGAAGTTCATCGAGGGGGCGCTGCCCAAGGTGCGGCGGCTGCGGGAGATGATCGACGAGGCGGGTCTGGCGACGGAGATCGAGGTGGACGGCGGGGTGACGGCGGAGAATGCGCCGGTCTGCGCGGCGGCGGGGGCGAGCGTGCTGGTGGCGGCCTCGGCGGTGTTCAACGACCACGCCTCGGTGGCGGAGAACATGTCGCGGCTCAAGGAAGCGCTGGCGGCGGGCGCGAAGTAGGGGCGGCGGGCTTACATTAGCCAGGTGTCGTGCGCACCACCCGTACGCTCACAGGCTCGCTCTTCCCTTTCAGTTCAAGCTGACGCTGCTCTAGGTGTCCAAGGTCCAGTTCGGCGGCCGAGCAGGCCGCATCGCTAATCAGGGCCTCGCCCGGCCCCGCTTGCGACGCGAGGCGCGCAGTGATGTTGACGTTATCGCCGAGGGCAGTGAAATCCGAGAAAGTGCCTTCCGCTCCGCTTACCGTGCCGAAGAAGGTGATGCCGGTGTGAACGCCCACACCGACGGGAAGCCAGGGGCCGCCGGGGTCGCCATGGCCGGTAACGCGCAGCAAATCCTGAGCCGCCTGCACCGCCGCGCGTGCATGGCTCTGTCCCGTGAAGATGGGAAGATATACCGCCATCACCTCATCGCCAATCAGCTTGTCGATGAATGCATCTGTCTTGATCAGCACGTCGGTGGCCGCGGCGTAAAACCGGTTCATCAGCTGGCTGAATTCCGCGCCGCTCAACTGCTCGGCCATGGTCGTCGAACCACGGACATCCACGAAGAGCAGGGATAGATCAACCTCCGCACCGCCCGGGTGCGCACGACACAATTCAAGTCAGAAGTCACAGAACCGGGGATTTCTGTTGTACGTGCCCCTGCCTGTCAGACGCATGAACAGCGCCCCGATACCGTCGAAAGGGGCATTACAGTTCTTGCAGCGATGGGTCGAGGGAATCATCCTGCGTAGGCGCCAGCCCTTGCGCCAAACGGGATTTTCGCCACTTATAACCGCGCGCCACAGCTCTTCGTTAGTTGGTTCGCTTGACACTGCGGCCCTCCTTCGCTGGAATTCGCGGGCACGGCCATTCTAGGCAGGGTGGGATAAGGTGTCAATACCCAAAATCGCCTGCGGCCAGGCCGCGCTCACACGCCCCGCCGTGCCCTGCGTGGCCCCGTTCCCCTTGTGCCGGCTACACCGCGGTCTTGAGCTGCGTGCGCAGGCAGCGGGTGCAGACGTTCAGCCGCACCGTCTGACCGTCGATGACGAACGTCCTCTTCTGCACGTTCGCCTTGAACGTGCGATTTGTCTTCGGGGCCTTGCGTTCCCAGCGCCCCGCGTGCTTGTGTCGGATATTGCGGCCGAATCTGGTACCCTTACCGCAGACGTCACATCTAGCCATCTAGCTTACCTTTACCGCCCGTACGGGCGTGTTAGAATGCAGCGGAAAGAATGATAGCATCCGCGTTCGGCAGCGGCAAGGCGGGCCTGCTCCCGAGGGCCTCAGTTCTGGACTTGTCACCTCGTAATCAGCCATGGCTACCCGCGTAACCATCGAAGCGCTCTCCGGCAGCCAGCTGCGCGATATGTTCGCTGCCGCCGCCGCCTGGCTGGAGAAGCACACCGAGTCCGTCAACGCGATCAACGTCTTCCCCGTTCCCGACGGCGACACCGGCACCAACATGTACCTCACCATGCGCTCCGTTATGGAGGAGGCGCAGCGCTGCCCGGAGGAGGGCGCAGGGGCGATCATGGCGGCGATGTCGCAGGGCGCGCTCATGGGCGCCCGCGGCAACTCCGGCGTCATCTTATCGCAGATCATCCGCGGTATGACGCGGGCGGTGGGCGAGGCGGAGACCATCGATGCGAGCACCTGGGTGCGGGGCATGGAGGAGGGGGCGGTCGGCGCCTACAAGGCGGTCACCAAGCCGGCGGAGGGCACGATCCTGACGGTGATGCGAGAGGCGTCCGAGGCGGCGCGACAGACGTTCGACTCCGAGGCGCCCGACATCCTCGGTGTGATGGAGGCGACGCTGGAGGCGGCCTCGCAGAGTCTGGAACGCACGCCGACGCTGCTGCCGGTGCTGGCGGAGGCCGGCGTTGTGGACGCCGGCGGCAAGGGGCTATTGGTGTTGCTGGACGGCATGACACGGCACCTCAAGGGCGAGCCGATGGATGTGGCGGCCGGCGTCCCGGAGGAGCAGGTCGGCCAGGAATGGCTGGCGGTGACCTCCCAGCTACATGGACAGGAGGAGTCGCTGTACGGGTACTGCACGGAGTTCCTCATCGGCGGCAAGGAGATGGAGCCGGACTCGCTGCGGAACCGCATGCTGGAGCTGGGCGACTCTGTGCTGGTGGTGGGCGACGACCGGCTGGTGCGTGTGCACGTGCACACGGACGATCCCGGCGCGGCGCTGAGCCATGGCACGGGCGTAGGCTCGTTGCTCCAGGTGAAGGTGGACAACATCCGCGAGCAGGCTGACCGCTTCCTGGAGATGCACGAAGGTCGGGCCGAGGTTGAGGCCCAGCCGGAGGCGATCTCGACGGTCGCGGTGGCCGCCGGCGAGGGGATGGCGACGGTCTTCCGCAGCGTGGGCTGTACGAAGGTGGTGTCGGGCGGTCCGACGATGAACCCCAGCACCCGCGACATCCTGGACGCCGTGGAGGCCTGCCCTTCGGATGAGGTGATCCTGCTGCCGAACGATAAGAACATCATCATGGCGGCCAAGCAGGCGCAGGAGCTGACACAGAAGCGGTTGAGGGTGGTGGAGACGCGCTCCATTCCTCAGGGTATCGCCGCCCTTCTCGCCCTGAACCAGGATGCGGAGCTGGAGGCGAACGTGACGGCGATGGAGGAGGCGGGGCAGGGGGTGCTCACGCTGGAGGTCTGCCGGGCGGTGCGCTCCACCAGCATTGGCGGGGTCAAGGTGAACGAGGGGCAGATCATCGCCATCGTGGATGACGAGCTGAAGCTGGCGGCGGAGACGGCTGAGGAAGGCGTGCTGCGGGCGCTGGAGGGCGTTGAGGCGGGGGGTGCTAGCCTGGTAACGCTGTATTATGGGGCGGACACCAAGCAGGCGGAGGCGGAATCGCTGGGGGAGAGCATCCGGGAGGCGTTCCCCCAGTATGAGGTAGACGTCGTGCACGGCGGGCAGCCGCACTACAACTATATCGCGTCTGTAGAGTAGCCCCTGTTCCAACTGGGCTGCGGTGGCTGATATACTGCCGTGGTGGCTGGTATACTGCCGTTAGGAGGGCTACTTGGCCGTTCGCATAGTCACCGATAGCACCGCTGACATGCCCCCGGAGTCCGCTCACGCTCTCGGCATCTCCGTCGTCCCCCTGAGCGTCATCTTCGGCGAAGAGGTGTTCCGCGAGGGGGTCGACATAAGCCACGACCTGTTCTACGACAAGCTGGCCCACGGGAAGGTTTTGCCCACCACCTCCGCGCCCTCGGTGGGGGATTTCCTGGAAGTGTACGAGCCGCTGTTGAAGGAGACGGACGAGATCGTCTCCGTACACCTCTCCTCCAAGCTATCGGCGACGTATAACAACGCCTGCCAGGCGGCGCAGATCCTGGCCGACCGCGGGGCACGGATAGAGGTGATGGATTCGCAGGTAGTCTCCCTGGGTCTGTCGTTTGCGACGATGGCGGCGGCCCGGGTCGCGCGGGAAGACGGCGACATTGATCGGATAAAGGCGGTCGTGGACAGTACGATACAGCGTATCCGCATCTACATCTTGCTGGACACGCTGGAGTACGTGCGGCGGGGCGGCCGTATCGGCCGGGCCAGGGCGTTCCTGGGGACGATGCTGCGGGTGAAGCCGTTGCTCTCCCTGCGGGACGGTGAGGTCCACCCGCAAGAGCGGGTGAGGACGAAGGCCCGCGCCTTAGATCGGCTGTTCCAGATCGCGACATCGTATCCCAACATTCGGGAAGTGGCTATCGGGTATTCCACTAACCCGCAGGACGCACACGACTTTGAGCAGCGTCTGGCGGCGGTTATGCCGCACGTGAACATCTGGGTGGCACGCTTTGGTCCGGTGATAGGTACTCACGGTGGCCCCGGCGTTCTGGGTCTTGGCCTGCTGGAGGGGGAAGAGTAGCCGCTTGACGGAGGCGCTCCAAAGGCTGCACAAGGTTCTGGCACTTGAGCGCTCGCGGAAGTTCGCGGACACGGCGGTGATCGGTGGCCTGGACGCGTATCTGCAGCACTTCCTCTCGGAGCAGCTCATCCCGTCCGATCACCGCTTCCAGCAGGTGCTTCGCTCTCTGCCGCCCCGCGGATACCGCGCGTTACACCCGGTGCAGCGTCGCCGTGTGGTGGAGGAGCTGGAGCGGGCGCTCGACGAGCCGATCCCCGATTCCTCCTCCCCCCCTGTCGAAACTCGAAACTCGAAAGGCGTCCCCGCCCGCCCGGATCCGAGACGGAGCGTACGGCCTCGGTCGGTCGTTGTGGGGACGATGGACTCGTCGGTGGAGGTGTTGAAGGGAGTCAGCCGCGGCTACGCCGGCAAGCTCAAGAAGCTGGGCGTGGAGAAGGTGGGCGATCTGCTCTGGCTGTTCCCCTTCCGGTACAGCGACTTCTCGCAGGTGAGGCCCATCGCTAAGCTGGTCGTGGGCGAGGAGCAGACGGTGCTGGGCGACGTCTGGTCGGCCGGCGCGGGCATGGTCGGTCGCCGCAAGGCCAGCGAGGCGGTGATCGGAGACGAGACGGGGACGCTGCGGGTAGTCTGGTGGGGTCAGACTCACGTGGCGCGCCAGTTGAGGGAGGGCATGAAGATCGCCCTGAGCGGCAAAGTGACGGCGTACCGGGGCCAGCCGCAGATGGAGAACCCGGAGTGGGAACCGCTCGAGGGGGAGTCGCTGCACACACGTCGGCTGGTACCGGTGTACCCGGGCACGGAGGGTCTGCCCCAGCGGCTGGTGCGGCGGCTGGCCTGGGAGGCGGTGGACGCCTTCACGGACGAACTGGAGGAGACGCTGCCGGAGGATGTCCGCAGTCATCTCAAGGTGCTGCCGGTGAGGCAGGCGATGCGTCAGATGCACATCCCCGAGTCATCGCAGCAGGCGGCGGCGGCGCGGAGGCGGTTCGCGCTGGAGGAGCTGCTGCACATAGAGTTGGGGGTAGTGCGACGGAGGCTTTTGTGGCAGGCGGCGGGGGCGGCGCCGACGCTGGCGCTGCCGCAGCCGGTCCGCGACGGCTTCGTCCGCTCCCTGCCGTTTGACCTGACGGCAGCCCAGGGTCGCGCCATCGACGAGGTGCTTCGCGACAT